>DASSSM010000169.1:0-4377 GCA_035708425.1 Pseudolabrys sp. | reverse complement strand
GAGGGAGCAGGCAGTGCGCGTGGCAATCGCTCCGAGTTCAATCGATCGCGTTGACTTCCACAGCGTGGCTTGGCGCTTGCCTCAGGGCTGCCATTTCCCTCAGTGATCACATTGACACGCAGCCCGGAGGATCATGATGGCGCTTACGCTCTACTTCCACCCGCTCTCCTCATTCTGCCAGAAGGCGCTGATCGCGCTTTACGAGAACGGCACGCCGTTCACGCCGCACAAAGTGGACCTGATGGACGAGAAAGAGAGCGCGGCTTTCAAGCAGCTCTGGCCGGTCGGCAAGTTCCCCGTGCTGCGCGACGAAAAGAACGGAAAGACAATTCCGGAATCGACGTCGATCATCGAGTACCTGGCGCAGCACTATCCGGGGCCGGTCCAGCTTGTTCCAAAGGACCCCGACGCTGCCCTCACGGTGCGCGCGCTGGACCGGTTCTACGACCTCAATGTCCATTTGCTGACGCAGAAGGTCATCACCGACCGCCTGCGGCCGGCCGGGCAGAACGACACGTTCGGCGTCGAGCACGCACGGGCCCTTCTTCAGACGGCCTTGCGCATCGTCGACAAGGATATGGCCAGGAAAACCTGGGCTACCGGCGACACATTTACGATGGCCGACTGTGCCGCCGCGCCGTCCTTGTTCTACACCAACAGAGCGGTGACGCCGTTGGCAGGAACTTTTGACAATGTCGCTGCCTATCTCGACCGACTGGTGAAGCGGCCATCTTATGCGCGCGCTCTCAAGGAAGCCGAGCCGTTCCTTAAATATGTCCCGATGTGAGCCTGCCGGCTAAGCCTTGAAGGCCAATACAAAAACCCCCGCCGTTGCGGCACGAATGGACTCTTAACGCCTTTTCTGCTAGAGCCGCGCGACTCAAAGCCCCCGTTTTTCGGGGCTTTTGCCTTAACCCGTCCGAGCAACAACCAAGGAGCAAGCGTGCAAGTTCTCGTTCGCGACAACAATGTCGACCAGGCCCTGAAGGCGCTCAAGAAGAAGATGCAGCGCGAGGGCATTTTCCGCGAGATGAAACTCCGCGGCCATTACGAAAAACCATCCGAAAAGAAGGCGCGGGAAAAGGCGGAAGCGATCCGCCGGGCCCGCAAGCTCGCGCGCAAGAAGATGCAGCGCGAGGGTCTCCTGCCGATGAAGCCCCGCGTCATCCCGGGCGCCGGTCCTGGCGGCGGCAGCAGCGGCGGTGGACACGGCCGCAGTGGCGGCGGACAACGGCGCTTCGGCTGATTAGAACGGCGACTTCGAATTGATGGTGGCGCGGGCCGAAAGTTGCCCGCGCTATTGTTTTTCGAGCCTTTTTCCTCAACACGGCATCTCAAGACGCCAGGCGTCGCGCAGTCGCTCGACTAAAGTCGATCGACGCAACCATTTATTATTTTTGTTCGGGTATCGGTGGTCGCAGGAGGCCCTTCGTGACGCGCGTCGATTTCGATCAGTATGCCGGGCAATACGAGGCGATCCTCGCGGCGCAGACGAATTTCTTTGACGGCGACAGCAACTATTTCGCCCGCTACAAGATAGAGCTCGCACGGGATCTCGTCGGACGCGTCGACACGGTGCTCGATTTCGGTTGTGGCATCGGCCGCAGCATGCAGCACCTGCGCGAAATCTTTCCGCACGCCGACATCGTCGGCTGTGACCCTTCGGCCGAGAGCCTTGCAATCGCGCGAGAGCAAAACCCGACCTGCCGTTTCGTGGCGATGGACGACCTCGGCACCGATTCCAAATTCGACCTGGTGATCGCGTCTTGCGTATTCCATCACATCCCGCCGCAGGAGCGGCAGATGGCAGTCCGATATTGCTACAGCAGACTGAGTGAAGGCGGGCACTTTATTATTTTCGAACACAATCCGCTCAATCCGGTGACACGCCACCTGGTCAAGAACTGCCCGTTCGACACCGACGCAGTCTTGTTGAGCATGCGCGAGACAATCGACCGTATGCGCAACGCACATCTTAACGTCGACGAATCAAGTTATTGCCTGTTTTTCCCGCAGCAGCTGGCAGCGCTACGTCCGCTCGAGAAATATCTGCGGTGGCTTCCGATGGGCGGACAATATTTTGTCTGCGCCTCGAACCCCAAGCCCCAACGGACGCGCGCGGCCTGACGTAGATCCGCTATTTCCAACAGAATTTGACGTCGGCCTCGTTCTGCTTGCGCGTCGCGTAATAGGTCTCAACCGTCTTGGGATCGTCGAAATAGGCGCGCTCCTTGGCGGCACGTTCTTTCGCGCCGGCAATTGCGCGCTTCGCGTTGGCAACGCGATCGCCGGGCAGCGCCGGAACGTCAGGCCTGAACATGACCTGGTAGGGATTGGCCTCCACCCATTCGACCGCCTTTGCGTGCGTGGCCTTCTGCTTGGCGAGATCGCAAAATGCGTAGCCGTTGATCACCGGGCCCGCGAGCGTCGCGAAACTGCGGACGGCGTCATCGGCCTGAGCAAGCTGCGGCGTCTTCACGTTGAGCACGTCCGACAAAACGATGTAGCGATCCTTGGCGACGTAGAACCAGAACACCGCATCGTCACGCAAGCCGACATCGTAAAGGCGGATCGCGAGCACCATCATGGTCATGGGCGTCACCAGCGCGGGCTTCGCCACGATCAGATCGCGCGCGGCAAGAATGTCCTCGCGCCGGCTCGAGCTGAGCAAATCATTGTATTGACTGCCGACGGCGACCCGCGGCTTTTCGCCCGGTGTGCGGGCTGCCTCATAAAATGGCTGCACGTAAATACCGATCTGGCGCACCGGCTCGGCAGCGATTGCCGGCAGCGAAAAAACCAGCAAAGCCGCAATCGTCGCCTGTCTGAGGATGGCTAGCATCGTGTCGCTCCGCAGCGGCATTGATTGCGGCTGCAATGCCGAAATGGCCAGGTGTCTCTTCTTATCGCTGAAGAAGATTCTTGTAGATCTTTCCGCCCTTCATGATGACCAGAAAATTCTTTGCCGGGTCTTCGATGAGCTTGATGTTGTCGATCGGATTGCCGTCGACCAGCAGGAGGTCGGCCAGCGCGCCTTCTTCCACCACACCCAGTCTGCCCGGGTAGGGATTTCGCAGTCCGGACAGGCCGAGCAATTCGGCATTCGTCGATGTCGCCATGATCAACGCTTCGGCTGGCTTGTACCAGCGGGTGAGGCTGACCAGCATGGCGCCTTGCCGCTGCGCGAGCGCCTGCGAGAACAGGATGTCGGTGCCGAAGGCGGTCTTGATCCCGTATTTTTTTGCCAGGGCGTAGACCCTGTCGGTGCCGGTGACCACTTGCCGCAACTTGTCCTGCTCCGCGGGCCCGAGACCGCTTGCGGCCGACACATCGAGGAACGGTTGCGTGCTCAACCAAATCCCTTTTTCGGCCATGAGGCGGGCGGTGGCGTCGTCCATCAGATGCCCGTGCTCGATGCATTTCACTCCCGCTGCGATCGAGCGCTGGATCGAAACCGGCGTATAGGCGTGGGCGGCAACGTAAGTGCCCCAGTTCTCGGCCGCCTCGACGGCGGCCCGCAACTCGGGTTCGGTGAAGGTGGAGACATCGAGCGGGCTGAACGGCGATGCAACGCCGCCGCCCGCCGTCAGCTTGATCTGCGAGGCCCCCTGCATCAGTTGCTCGCGCGCGCGCAGGCGAACCTCATCCGGACTGTCCGCGATCATGCTGGCGCCAAGTTTTTCCATGCGGCTGAGCATGCCGCCGATCGTTCTCGGCAGATCGGAAAGCTGCCGGAAGTCGCCATGACCGCTGGTGACCGTGATCACGGCACCGGACGGGTAGATGCGGGGGCCGGCGACGAGACCCTCATCGATCGCTTGCTTGAGCCCGAAAGCCGGCCCGCCCAGGTCGCGGATGGTCGTGAATCCCCGCATCAACGTGCTGGTCGCTTCGGCGGCCGCAAGAAGGTTGTTGTAACCGACGTCACCAGTCAGGGCGGACACTGGCGTGGGGCGTACCAGCATCGCATGCCAATGCGCGTCGATCAGCCCGGGCATCAGCACGCGCTCGCCACCGCTAATGACCTGAGCGTCCGCCGCGATCGCTGCCACCGAAATCTTCTCGATTTTGTTGTTGCGGACCAGAACATTGGACGGCGGAGAGAGTGCGCCGTTTTTTCCGTCAAAAATGCGGACGTTCTGGAACAGGACAGCGGGACTTTGTTGAGCCTTCGCGGGTGGCGAGGCTGCTAGGCTGATGACAATTGACGCGAGGACTGCGGGAATTCCGAAAATTTCAGCCGGCTTCCTCAAACCTGACATGCCTGATCTCCGCAAATGGCGATGCAATGTGGACAGGGCGAAGGCGTAGAGCCCGATTTGCAGCGGCGTCAGCCTGTCATAGACATCGACGCACAAGCAAGACGACGCGATCGCT
>DASSSM010000168.1:0-4935 GCA_035708425.1 Pseudolabrys sp. | reverse complement strand
CTTCGCGCGCAAAGACCGGCTTGCCAACCGAAGCCTCCGAAGGAGCGAAGGTTGGAGCGGGCGAAGGGATTCGAACCCTCGACCCCGACCTTGGCAAGGTCGTGCTCTACCCCTGAGCTACACCCGCATCCGTTAGATATTTGGCCGAACAGAGATATCGGCCGCCAAGGCCGTTCCTATAGCCAAAAGGCGGCCCTCAATGCAACCACCGCTTTTGCTTCGGATTAAGCAGTCAATTGCTGCGGGCGTGGTGCCGGTTTCGCGCGCGCGGCTTTACGTTCGGTGGGCCGACCCATCTCGGATTCTGATTGCAGAAGCCGCGATTGCCCGCCAGCACGTTGGGGCGGCAGGCCTCTAGCGAGGCATATTGGCAGTCTTCATATACACCGCCGTTGCCCATCGACATCATCGCGCACCATGGACCTTCGTAAGCGTGCACAGGGCGCGCCTCGAGCAGTACCGCAACGAGAGCAACGCCCGCAATCAATAAAATCCGCATCGTCTTCTACCTTCCAGGTTCTTCGACAATACTAACCCTTCGCCGACCGGATTTATTGCCCTATGCCGAAAACACCCGATCAACTCTTGGCGATACTCGACAGCCTTGAAATCGCACATTCGACGGTGAAGCACCCGCCTTTGTTCACGGTCGAGCAGTCGCGGGCATTGCGTGGCCAAATTCCGGGTGGGCACACAAAGAACCTGTTTTTGCGCGACAAGAAATACGACATTTACCTCGTAGTTACGCTGGAAGATGCTGACATCGACTTGAAGGGGTTGCACCGGCGCCTCGGCGCAAGCGGCCGATTTTCATTCGGGTCGGCCAACCTCCTCCGTGAAGTCCTGGGCGTCGAGCCAGGTGCGGTTACCCCCTTCGGTGTAATCAACGATACCGAGGGCCGCGTTACGGTTATCCTCGATACCGCCATGATGGCGCACGAGACGCTCAACTATCACCCGCTGGTCAACACCATGACCACATCGATAAGCCGCGATGGTCTGGTAAAATTCCTTGAATCGACCGGCCATATCCCCCGAATGGAGCAGGTTTCCGGGCGCGCCTCGAACATGCCTTGATGATTGCGTTTGCTTCCCCGATAACCCATCTATCGCGGAGATCGGCCGCCGCGTTTGGGCTGGCGGAAAAGGTTTTTAAGAAATGCTGCAGAATGGCGGGGCAACAGCGATGACACCCGACGTGGTCAAGGAGACGACCACGCAGGGCTTCATGAAGGACGTCATAGAGGAGTCCAAGCACCAGCCGGTCCTCGTGGATTTCTGGGCGCCGTGGTGCGGCCCATGCAAGCAGCTCACACCGGTTCTCGAAAAAGCAGTCAAGGCCGCAAAAGGCAAAGTGAAGCTCGCGAAGATGAATATCGACGAGCATCCAGCGATTCCTGGCCAGATGGGCATTCAGTCGATTCCCGCGGTCATTGCATTCTCCAACGGTCAACCAGTCGATGGATTCATGGGCGCGTTGCCCGAGAGTCAGGTGATGGCATTCCTTGAACGCCTCACGAAGGGCGCCGTCGGCGCAGAGGACAAGGATCTTCTGAACAGCGCTGAGGCAGCGTTGGCCGAAGGTAATGCCGCCGGCGCCGCCGAAATCTACGCGCAGCTTCTCGCGGAAGATGGTGGCAACGTACAAGCACTTGCCGGTCTCACGCGCTGCTACGTTGAAACCGGCGCGCTCGAACAGGCGAAGCAAACTCTCGCGCTCGTTCCTGAAGCGAAACGGAATGAAGTGGCCGTCGCAGCCGCGCGTGCCGCGCTTGAAATAGCTGAGCAGGCGAAATCGCTCGGACCAATGGCGGAGCTGGAAGAAAAAGTTGCTGCCGATCCGCTCAACCATCAGGCAAGGTTCGATCTGGCCGTCGCGCTCAACGCGAAGGGCAAACGTGAGGATGCGGTCAAGCATCTTATTGAAATCGTCAAACGCGACCGGAAATGGAACGACGACGGCGCACGCAAGCAGCTCGTCCAGTTCTTCGAAGCCTGGGGTGCGACCGATCCGGCAACGGTCGAAGGCCGCAAGCGATTATCATCGATTTTGTTTTCGTGACTCGTGATCGTCTCGTCCCGGCGACGGCACCGGGCGGCGGAGTGAAACGAAGATGCCGATGAATGCGCAATATCGCGGTCCAATTGAGATGCCGGGAGTGATCCCGGTATTTCCGCTGCCGGGCGCACTGTTGCTGCCACGCGGGCAGATGCCACTCAACATCTTCGAGCCACGCTACCTCGCAATGGTCGACGATGCCTTGCGGGACGGCCACCGGTTGATCGGCATGATCCAGCCCGACGTTGCGCACCCCGGCTCGGCCGACAAACCGTCATTGTACAAAATCGGCTGCGTCGGCCGCATCACCCAGCTCGCAGAAAGCGGCGACGGCCGGTATCTGATTGAGCTCACCGGCGTTGCGCGATTCCGCGTCGAGGAGGAGCTCAAGGTCGCTACGCCATACCGGCAGTGCCGTGTCACCTATGCACCGTTCGCTGATGATTTCATCGCGCGCAAGGGCGAGAATGCGGTCAACCGCACCGCCCTGCTCGCAGCGCTCACGGATTTTCTTAAAGCCAATGACCTCAAGGCCGACTGGGAAGGCATCGAACGTGCCCCCAACGAGGCGCTGGTGAATGCGCTGTCGATGATGTCGCCCTACGGCACCGCAGAAAAACAGGCTTTACTGGAAGCGCCTGACCTGAAAACTCGGGCCGAGGTCCTGATCGCTATTACCGAGATCGAACTCGCCAAGAAAAATACCGAAGGCGAACCTCAGCTGCAGTAGTCAAAAATCGTCATGGCCAGGGTTGTCACCATCCACGTCTTTACCCTATGAGGTTCGACGAAGACCGAACGAGAGGCTTCATGTCCACAGTCCCTCCGACCGAACGGCCGCCAGGCAGCGTCGACCCAAAATTGTTGGAAATCCTGGTCTGCCCGATCACCAAAGGGCCGCTCGAATACGATCCTGAAAAGCAGGAACTGATCTCACGCAAGGCCAAGCTCGCCTACCCGATCCGCGACGGCATTCCGATCATGCTGCCGGAAGAAGCGCGGCGGCTGGAATAGCCGGAACCTAGCGAATTTCTCGCAGCTCATCGCCGGGCCTGTCCCGGCGATGCCATGACAGGACACGAGTTCTCAGGGAGAGAATCGAATGATCAAGATCTGGGGCCGCAATACATCATCGAATGTCCAAAAGGCGATGTGGGCAGTCGGCGAGCTCAAGCTCGAGCATCAGCGCATCGATATCGGCGGCCCGTTCGGCAAGAACAAGGAGGCGCCCTATCTCGCCATGAATCCAAATGGCCTAGTACCGACGCTCGAGGAGGAGGATGGCTTCCTTCTATGGGAGTCGAATTCGGTCGTGCGCTATCTTGCCGGTAAGCACGACAAGAGCGGCGTGCTCGAGCCGAAGGATCCAAAACAACGTGCGCTGGCAAGCCAATGGATGGATTGGCAACTGTCGGTGTTAGGGCCCGCGATTTTCCAGGCGTTCTGGGGTCTCATCCGCACGCCGGCGGAAAAGCGCGACATGGAAGCGATCAAGACGTCCCAGGACAAGACCACCGCTGCGATGAAGATCCTCGACTCGCAATTGGGCAAAACGCAATATGTTGCTGGTCCATCATTTTCCTACGGCGACATTCCGGTCGGCATCATGTGCTACCGCTTCGTGCAGCTGGTGCCGCAGCGTCCACCGATGCCGAATCTCGACCGCTGGTACGCCGCGATTTCGGCGCGTCAGGCGTTCAAGGATCATGTCAGCAGCATTCCGCTGTCGTGAGTGCGCTCCGAAAACCCGGTCGCTGTCTCGGCCTTGTTGGCGGCCTCGGTCCCGGTGCCACCGTTCATTATTACCGGGAGCTGGTCGCGGCCCATGAGCGGCAAGGACGTTCGCTGCAGATTCTGATCGCTCATGCGGACATTGAGCGCGTCTATGCCGCAGTAAATGCCAAGGATTTCGATGGCCTCGCACGCTATTTCGCCGGCATGATTGGCGACATGGCGGCAGGCGGCGCCGAATTCACCGCCATCGTTGCCGCCACCGCCCATATTTGCGCACGTGAACTTACCGCTTTATCGCGGCTGCCCTTGATCAATATGCTCACGGAAGTTCGCCAAGTGGTGGATGCGCAGGGCCTGAGGCGCGTGGGTTTGCTCGGAACCCGTTTTACTATCGAGACACGCATGTTTGGCTGTCTCGAAGGCATTGAAACAATTATGCCCGAAACGGGCACAATCGAAAGAATCCACGACCTTTACAAGGAGTTCGTCGAGGGTCGCGGATCGGATGCAAAAGCCGACGAATTGCGCAAGATTGCGCAGCGTTTCGTGTCACGTGATGGTGCGCAGTCGGTGTTGATTGCGGGCACCGATCTGTCGAACGTGTTCACTGACAGCAATGCCGGATTTCCGATAATCGACTGCGCTCGCGTCCATATCGACGCGATCATGCGGCGACTGCTCGATTAGAGCGCTTCGCCCTTCAGCAGCTTCGGCACATCGCCGGTGAATCCCGCCGCTTCACGGATGAAGATCCGCTTGAGCACCGGCATCCGCTCGACCAATCCAAGGCCGATGTCGCGGACGAGACGCAGCGCATCCGAATGGTTAGAGAACAGCCGGTTCAAGCCGTCGGTCGCAACGCCCATAGTCATGGTATCGAAGCGCCGCCAGCGTTGATATCGCTCGAGCACTTCAGGTCCGCCTGGATCGAGGCCGAGGCGCGCCGCGTCGGCGATGGCTTCGGCAAGCGCCGCAACGTCGCGCAGGCCCATATTGAGGCCCTGCCCGGCGATGGGATGGATGATGTGGGCGGCGTCTCCGACCAGCGCCAGCCGCTCGCCGATGAATGTGCGCGCCGTGAACAGGCCGAGCGGAAACGCACGCCGCTGCCCGACGACTTCAATATCACCGAGCTGCAAGCC
>DASSSM010000167.1:0-2264 GCA_035708425.1 Pseudolabrys sp. | reverse complement strand
CCCGTGACTCATGGAGTCAGCCTCGTGATGGCCAATCAAGATGTGTGAATATGACAGCCTCCGGGGAGAGGGAGCGCACCGAGATCGTGGCACCTTCGCCGAGTCACCCGACCGGTCGCTGTTCTCGTATCACCGACCTGCGATTCCGAGTACTAGTCTACTTCCCGGCGCAAAATTCGATGGGCTTTACCTGAGTTGAGAATCGCCACTTCAGGGGAAAACTGCAAGGTCGTACGGATCGGGGCTTGACGTGCGCGGCTGCCGTTGATTCATTCTAGTGAATGATTCGTAACCGCACCATTCAGGCGCGCGACAAGCTTGTCGGCAAGCTGCCGGTCACCGGCGAATTGCTGCGTGGCTCGCTGCTGGAGCGCACCGTCCGGCATACCAAAGACTGCCCGAAATGCGCCCGCGGTGAAGGGCACCGGGTTTTTGTTGTGACGGTCACCTACGCCGGCGGGCGGACCCAGCAGTTCAGCGTGCGTCGCGAACGGGTTTCCGAGGTCCGCCGCTGGCTCGACAATTATCAGAAGCTCAAGCAGGCGATCGAGGACATCTGCGAGCTCAATCATGAGCTGCTGCGTCCGGAGCCGCATCGACGGCGCGCGGGGCGACGCCATGATTGAGATGCGGCGGGCACAACTCAGCTTCGGTGACGGATTGATCACGGAGGAAGTGAGCGATCTCCGCGAGCATTGGATGCCGTACGCCGATCAGGTGCTGGCGGACGAGCAGATCGTGGCGGCGGTGTACGAGGCATTGGCGAAGCGGCGTCCGAAGAGCCGCAGCCGCGGTCGGCGAGGGATGCCGGCCGAGGTGGTGTTGCGGCTGCTGGCTCTCAAGCACGTCCGCAACCTGAGCTATGGCGCTCTGGAACGCGAGGTGCGCGCCAACCTAGTGTACCGCGACTTTACCCGGGTGGGCGGCGAGAAGATGCCGGATGCCAAGACCATGGGGCGGTGGGGCTTGGCGATTGGGCCGCAGGTCCTCAAACAGATCCACGATCGGATCGTGACGATCGCGCGGGACCAGCACGTTGTCGCGGGTCGGCGCATGCGCGTGGACACGACCGTGGTCGAAACCAACATACACTATCCGACCGACAGTACGTTGCTGGGGGACGGCGCGCGCGTGCTGACCCGCACCATGAAGAAGATTACGAAGATTGTCGGCGCGGTCGGAACCAAGCTGCGCGACCGCAGTCGGAGCGTGAAGCTGCGGCTGCTCGAGATCGGGCGAATCGCGCGCACCAAAGGTCCGCTCAATCGGGACCGCCTGCGGCAACGGTACCGCCGACTGCTCGACACGACGAGCCGGGTAGTGGGACAGGCGAAGCGCTTCTCGAAAGAGATATCCGTAGGGGTGAAGCGCTCCTCGAATGTTCTGCAGCAGATTGCACTGGAGGGCCTGCGCGCGGAGTTGGACAGGATGGTGCCACTGGTGCGGCGGGTCATGTATCAATCCCGCGCGCGCATCTTCCATGGCAACACGCACGTCGAAGGCAAGATTCTAAGTCTGTTCGAGCCGTCGACCGAGATCATTCGCAAGGGCAAGGCCGGCAAGCCCAACGAGTTCGGCAAGATCGCGAAGCTGCAAGAAGCCGAGAATCAGATCATCGTCGACTATGAAGTCTATGCTCGGCGACCCAATGATTCGGATCTGTTGATCCCAGCCATTGCAGCCCACCAGGCCAAGCTGGGGCGGGTTCCGCGGCTGGTGGCGGCCGACGCCGCGTTCTACTCGGGCAGGAACGAGGCCGCGGCGAAGGCGATGGGCGTCACGCGCGTGTGCATTCCCAATCGTTCGACCAAAAGCCTCGAACGCAAACGCGAGCAGAAGAAGCGCTGGTTCCGCAACGGCCAGAAATGGCGCACCGGCAGCGAGGGACGCATCAGCGTAGTGAAACGGCGCAATGGTCTCAGTCGCTGCCGATACAAGGGCTACGACGGAATGCAGCGCTGGGTCGGGCTCGGCATAATCTCCGACAATCTCCTCAACATCGGTCTGGTCATGAACCGACGAGCCGCCCCGTAGACTTCGCACGCGCCATCAGCCGCTTCCAGCCCCCGCTCATCCCGGCGGGCTTTGCTTTGGCGCAGACCGTTGACCAAAGGCCCGGAAACGTCAATTTTGCGCCGGGAAGTAGCTAGCCTTGCTGCGGGCACTCCTTTTTCGCAGTTCAAGCGAAAGAACCGCTATCAAGTGTGCGCTGACAACCCCGAGCGCGCACGCGCAGCCGCGGCAATGACGGTGGAGGCTTGGTT
>DASSSM010000166.1:0-3798 GCA_035708425.1 Pseudolabrys sp. | reverse complement strand
GGCCGGCAAGGTCGGCGGCCGGATAGTCGGTGTTGTCAGGATGGGCGGCACAATTCACGCCGATGCCAATCGCTACGACGAATGCCGATTCGCTTTCGCCCTCGATCAAAATCCCGGCGACCTTGGCCTTCTCGACAAGCAAGTCGTTCGGCCACTTCACTTTCAGGTCGGGTCGGAGCTGTGGCGCGCAGGCGGCGATCGCATCATGCACCGCGAGCGCCGCGACGAAGGAGAGTTGCGGAGCCAACGCCGGGGGCGACGGATCGCTCAGCAGCAGCGTCGCGTGAAGATTGCCGGCCGGCGACACCCAATGACTGCCGCGCCGCCCGCGGCCCGCGCTCTGCGTTCGCGCTGAGATCCACAACGGGTCGCGCTCGCCGGCGCGCGCAAGCGCCAGCGCCTCGGCGTTTGTGGAGCCGAGCGTCTCGTAGTTCATGTACCGGACCCCCGCCAGGTCCGTGGCTTCGCGGTTCATTCAAAACAGTGATTTCGCCGCCGCAGTCGCTGCGCTCACAAGCGGCGCCGGATACGCAAAGAACAGGATGTTGACGAGCCCGGAGACGCCAAGCACGAGCCGGAGCAGCGCGGGCATTCGCTGGAACCCTCGCGCAGGCTCGTCGAAGTACATGATCTTGACGATCGCCAGGTAGTAATAAGCGCCCACGACGCTAGTCAGCACGCCGATAACTGCGAGCGTGAACAGCCCGGCCTTGATGGCGGCAAGGAAGACATAGAATTTCGCAAAGAAACCGGCGAGCGGCGGAATCCCCGCGAGCGAAAACAAGAGAACGCCCAGGAAGAACGCCATGGTCGGATGCGTGCGCGCGAGGCCCGACAGATCGCTGATATTCTCGACTAGTTTTCCGTCGCGGCGCATGCTCAGGATCACCGCGAAAGTACCGAGCGTCATCGCGACGTAAATGCTCATATAGACGAGCACGCCCTGCACGCCCTCGGGCGTGCCAGCTGCAAGCCCTACGAGTGCGTAGCCCATGTGGCCGATCGAGGAGTAGGCCATCAGCCGCTTGATGTTCCGCTGACCGATCGCGGCAAAGCTCCCGAGCGCCATGGAGGCGATCGAGACGAACACTACGATCTGCTGCCATTCATGCGTGATACCGGGAAACGCCACCACGGTCGCGCGCGCAAAAATCGCGATACCGGCGACCTTCGGCGCGGCGGCGAAAAACGCCGTGACCGGCGTCGGTGCCCCCTCATAGACGTCGGGCGTCCACATGTGGAACGGAACGGCCGAGATCTTGAAGCAGAAGCCGACGAACAGAAACACCAGGCCGAAGATCAACCCGACACTGGCGCCCGACTGTGTCGCCTTGGCAATGCCGGCAAAGTTGACTGTTCCCGTGAAGCCGTAGATCAGGGATGCGCCATACAGCAGCATTCCCGACGACAGCGCCCCGAGCACGAAATACTTCAGCCCTGCCTCGGTCGATCTGACGTTCTCGCGATTGGATGCCGCGATGACGTAAAGCGGCAAACTCATCAGCTCGAGCCCGAGATAAAGCGCGATCAGGTCGGAGGCCGAGATCAGCATCAGCATGCCGAGCGTCGACAGCAGGAAGAGCGCGCCATACTCGAACTTCTGCTGATTTTCTACAGTGAGATAATCGAGTGACAGCAGGAGGGCTCCGCCCGAGCCGACCAAGGTCAGCAACTTGAGGAAGCGGGCGTAGTCGTCGACGATAAAACTGCCGCCGAACATTACGTGGGTGCCCGGCGGCACCGAGCTCAGCGCCGCCCCGGCCAGAAGCAGGATGATGAAGCAGAATCCGTTGACCACCGCAGCGCTGCGTTCACCGATCGCAACGCCGAGCATCAGCATTGCCATGGCGCCGCAAGCGAGCACAAGTTCGGGCAGCAGCGGGATCAATTCATGAAGGGTGGGCAGCTGACTCATTGGCACACCCTATTGCACGGCCAGCGCCGCGGTCTTGGCCGCCGCGACCGCGTGATTGTAATTTTCCAGCAATTGCGCAACGGACGCCGCCGACATATCGAGCACGGGCTTCGGCGCCACGCCGAAAAGGATCGTCAGCACGACCAGCGGCGCAAAGATCACCGCCTCGCGCCAGCCAATATCGCGGATGCCTTCAAGCGAAGGCTTCAGATTTCCAAAGATCATCTTGCGATAGAGCCACAGCGCATAGGCCGCGGACAGGATGACGCCGAGGGTGGCAAGCGTGGCGACCGCAGCGTTGGTCCTGAAAGTGCCGATGAGGGACAGAAATTCACCGACAAATCCCGATGTCCCCGGCAGGCCGACATTTGCCAAAGTGAACACCATGAAGACGAAGGCATAGAGCGGCATCCGATTGACCAGCCCGCCATAGGCCGCGATCTCGCGCGTGTGCATGCGGTCATAGACTACGCCGACACAAAGGAAGAGTGCGCCCGACACGATGCCATGCGAGATCATCTGGAAAATGCCGCCGGCGATACCCTGCGTCGTGGCCGCGAAAATGCCCATGGTGACAAAGCCCATGTGCGCCACGGACGAGTACGCAATCAGCTTCTTCACGTCCTCCTGCATAAGAGCGACGAGCGACGTATAGATGATGGCGACAACAGAGAGCGTGAAGATCAGCGGCGCAAAATCGTGACTCGCGGCGGGGAACATCGGCAGCGAGAAGCGCAGGAAACCATAGCCGCCCATCTTCAGCAGGATGGCCGCCAGAATGACGGAGCCCGCCGTCGGAGCCTCCACATGCGCATCAGGCAGCCAGGTGTGAACCGGCCACATCGGCATCTTCACGGCGAAGGACGCGAAGAAGGCGAGCCAGGCCCACTTTTGCAGGCCGACTGGAAAGCCGTGGCGCAGCAGCGTCACAATGTCAGTCGTGCCCGCTTCCCAGTACATCGCCATGATAGCGAGCAGCATCAGCACCGAGCCAAGCAGCGTATAGAGAAAAAACTTGAAGCTCGCATAGACACGGCGCGGGCCGCCCCAGATACCGATAATCAGGAACATCGGGATCAGGCCGCCTTCGAAGAACAGATAGAACAGGAGAAGATCGAGCGCCGAAAAGGTGCCGACCATCAGGGTCTCCAGCACCAGGAAGGCGATCATGTATTCCTTCACGCGGGCCTGGATAACCGTCCAGCTGGCGAGGATGCACAGCGGCATCAGCGCGGTCGTGAGGATGACGAACGGCAGTGAAATACCGTCGACGCCCATATGATAGGAGGCAATGCCCAGCCAATTGTATTTCTCGGCGAACTGGAATTCCGCCGAGCTGGCATCGAAGCGCCAGACCATCACCAGCGAGATCGCAAACGTCACAAGCGTTGCCCATAGCGCAATCCAACGCGCGGTGCCGCGCGCCAGGCGCTCGTTGCCGCGCACCAGCACCATGACAAGCACCGCGCCAAACAGCGGAAGGAACGTGACGACGGACAGAATCGGCCAGTTCATTAATGACCCCCCGTCGCGAACATGAACCAGGTGATGAAAGCCGCTGCGCCGATAAGCATTGCGAAGGCGTAATGGTAGAGATAGCCCGTTTGCAACCGCACGACGTTGCGCGTGACGTCGAGTACGCGCGCCGACACACCGTCCGGCCCGAAGCCATCGATCAGCCAGCCATCGCCGCTCTTCCACAGCAGCCGGCCGAGCCATTTGGTCGGGCGGACAAAAATGAATTCGTAGAGTTCGTCGAAGTACCACTTGTTGAGCAGGAAGCGGTACAGCACATCGTGTTGGCGCGCGAGCTCAACCGGAATGTCGGGACGGCGGATATAGAAGTGCCAGGCGATCACAAAGCCGATCGCCATCATCACCAT
>DASSSM010000165.1:0-8636 GCA_035708425.1 Pseudolabrys sp. | reverse complement strand
GCCTCGCCGTAGCTGAAACCCGCTATGTCGATCAAGGAGATAATTTCGCGATGCGTCGGGGCGAGGACGGCGAGACCCTGCTCCACGGTGATTTTGGCGATACGGGCGTGGTCAAAGCCCCAAAGATCGATTGCGGCGACGTCGTCAGCGATCGGCTCCCGCTTGCGACGGAGCTCATCGAGCGCGGCATTTCGGACGATACGGAACATCCAGGCCCGATAGGCCGGCGCATCCACAGGGACCTGACGAGCGGCAAGTGCCCTCGTCACCGCCTCCTGCACGAGATCACGGGCAGCGTCAGCATTGCCCAGCATAGTGCGGGCAAACGCGTAAAGGCGCGGGAGCAGTGCGGTAAGGCCGTCGTGCTGCGCGTGCGTCACGTGAAACCCTGGTCGCGTTGGTTCGCCTACTATCGGTCGCAGGCCCATCCAAGGCAACGGGCGCCGTACGACAACCGCCCGCCAGTGCTAGAAATTCTCTTCGGCCAATTGGTCACATGGTGGAAGAAATTCGCGCTAGCTAGCGTTAGATTAGAACAAGCGCCCTGTCCAAGGGCCTAACTTGGGGGTGACGATCATGACTGGGCAGACAGAACGTTCACTTGAGGAGCTCTATCGCGACGATCCGGAACGGGCCGACGCCCTGGTTTTCGGACGTGTGACGGGGCCAAGCCGACGCGGTTTTCTCAACGGCGCCGGGCTTGCTGCTGTGGGTGCCGCCGTCGGCGGTGCGATTCCGTTTGCGGCCAGTATGCAGGGCGGATTGATCCCAGCCGCCATGGCGCAAGGCGCAGCCCCTAGCGCACCGCCGGCAGCGCCTGCCAAAAAGGGGCCGACTTACCTCAGCTTCCCTGGAAAGAGCGACAAGCTGGTGGTGATAGGCGAGCGCCCGCTCGTGGCGGAGACGCCCGAGCATCTGCTCGACGACGACACCACGCCAATCGAGAAATTCTTCATCCGGAACAACGGGCAGATTCCGGAAACGGCTAAAGAGCCGGACAAGTGGAAGTTCACCGTTGAAGGTGAGGTGAACAAGAAGCTGGAGCTCACGCTCGGCGAGCTCAAGTCGAAATTCAAGCCGCAGACCCGCCGCTTTGTGCTTGAATGCGGCGGCAATGGACGATCCTTCTTTTCGCCCCCCGCAAGCGGCAATCAATGGACCAACGGTGGCGCGGGTTGCGCCGAATGGACGGGTGTGCGCCTCGTCGATGTGCTGAAAACGGCAGGCGTTAAATCATCAGGCATCTACACAGCACATTACGCCGCCGATCTGCATCTGTCCGGCGACGCCAGCAAGCCAACGCTTTCGCGCGGCGTGCGCATCGCGAAGGCGATGGATCCCGAGTCTATGATCGTGTGGGCAATGAATGGCCAACCGTTGCCCAACATCCATGGCGGGCCGGTGCGCCTCCTTTATCCCGGCTGGCCCGGCTCGGCGTCGCAAAAGTGGCTCACGCGCATTGTCATCCGCGACAAGGAACACGATGGCCCCGGGATGACTGGTACATCCTACCGTCTCACCATCAACCCGATGGTGCCTGGCTCAAAGGCAGATCCAAAGAACTTTAAGATTCTCGAGTCGATGCCTGTGCGCTCGATCATCACCAATCCAGACAATGGCGCGAAATTGGCAGCGGGCACACGTGACCTGAAATTGCGGGGTGCCGCCTGGGCGGGCGATTTCACGGTGCGTCGTGTAGATGTCTCGGTCGACTACGGGGTGACCTGGCAGCCGACCAAGATGGAGAAGGCGAAGAACAGGTACGATTGGCAACGCTGGACGGCTTCGTTGAAGCTGCCACAGGATGGCTACTACGAGATCTGGGCGCGAGCGATGGATTCTCGCGGCCTCATGCAGCCGCATGTGGCGCCGAACTGGAACCCGAGCGGCTACGGCGGCAACCCGATGCATCGAATCGCGGTGCTGATCGGATAGTGAATGACCGTTCTACGGAGCGGAAGGATTTCCAAAGCGCGGGCCGGGTATCGCCCGGTCCGGCGCTTTTAAACCCCGAAGCGGCAGGCAGCGACCGACACATGCGTGGCGTCGTTTCAGTGATCATCGCGGCCATGCTTTCGGCTGTTGCCGTCCACGCCATCTCCGCGCAACCAAAGGCTTTCGCTCCGCGGGAGGAAAGCCCCGAGGAGTTTGCTGCCGGGTCTGGCCGCGACGAAACCTTTTACACCTGCACGGCATGTCACAATTTCAAACTGGTGGCACAGCAGGGCATGAGTCGGCGGCAATGGGACGAGACGATTACTTTGATGAATGAGAAGCACAATATGCCGAAGCTTGACGCGAAGGAACGGGAGGTCGTGCTGAATTATCTGGAAGCCGCCTATCCGCCGCGCGTGCAGGAACGCGGCTGGCAGAATCCGTTTCTCAACCGGTGACCCGCTAGCGTCCGATGCGGCGTGGCTTTGGCCGACTCGCCAGTGCTTTCCAGAGGAGATGATACTTCGGCGTGGCCGCCAGGATCGGGTCGCGCTGGCCGCAAAAACTCCGGTTGCGTTCGGCTTGCGCAAACAGCACGCCCACTTTCGGCTCGCTGCCGGCGGCCAGCAGGGTCAATCGATCGAGGGCGCAGGCCAAAGTGCTCTGCTGGATGAATTCGCTGCCACCCTGGCAAAACCAGCCGGACAATTGCAGGCGCGGATCTTCGAACGCGCGCACATAGGCCAGGCATTGACGCGGTGTGCCCTTCGAGGCGGTAAAGAAAAAGACAGTCAGCGGGCCAAACTTGCTGGCGAGGTCCTGCTCTGCACGCCTGAGTTCGACTGGCCCGAGCGTCGCCGCACTTTCAAGAATCTCGGCCTGCGGGTCGGCGAAAGTCTGAATTTCTGTGCCAGGACGATAGATTTCGACGTGCAGATAGGGCGCAGTGCCATCGGCGTTTCCAAGCTGGAGAATGTCCTTGCGTCCCCCGCCGTCGGCATGCCGGCGAATGGCGTAGGTCGCGGCAACCTCGGCGGCTTCGGGAATCGACAACGCAAAGGCGGGAAAGGGCCGCTCGATCTCGATCCATTTTGACTCATGCATTGGAGTGATGGCGCCGATCGCTTTCGGCGATTCAAAAAGACGCGCAGCTGCTATGGACAACAGCGCAACTGCACACAGATATGCGAGCAGGCGCACGAAGTTGGACGGCAGTTCATCTCGCCATGAGTGCAGGGCGGGGTGCATGCGGTCGTCTTTGACTTGGGTGCCGTTGTGTTAGGCGTAGTTCTCGCCTAGAAGCGCTGCCAACCGGTTGCCCCTTACCGGAGGGCCGGTGGTAATTTATTCCGGAGCGTTAACAATGGGTTACAAAGTCGCCGTGGTGGGTGCTACCGGCAATGTCGGGCGCGAGATGCTCGACATTCTGGCCGAGCGCAATTTTCCCGCCGACGAGGTGGTCGCCGTCGCGTCGCGGCGCAGCCAGGGCGTGGAATGCTCGTTCGGCGACAAGACGCTGAAAGTGAAGGCGCTCGACCATTTTGATTTTTCGGATGTCGACATCTGTTTGATGTCAGCGGGCGGCGCGGTGTCCAAGGAATGGTCGCCGAAAATTGCCGCACAGGGCGCGGTGGTCATCGACAACTCGTCGGCCTGGCGGATGGACCCGGACGTTCCGTTGATCGTGCCGGAAGTGAATGCAGATGCGATCGCCGGCTTCACCAAGAAGAACATCATCGCCAATCCGAATTGCTCGACCGCTCAGCTCGTGGTGGCGCTGAAGCCGCTGCACGACAAGGCGAAGATCAAGCGCGTCGTGGTTGCGACCTATCAGTCGGTATCTGGCGCCGGCAAGGATGCGATGGACGAGCTGTTCTCGCAGAGCAAGGCCGTGTTCACGCTTGATGAGGTCGAGACAAAGAAGTTTTCCAAGCGGATCGCCTTCAACGTCATCCCGCATATCGATGTGTTCATGGACGACGGCTATACGAAGGAAGAGTGGAAGATGATGGTCGAGACAAAGAAGATTCTCGATCCTAAGATCAAGCTCAGTGCGACATGCGTGCGCGTACCGGTCTTCGTTGGTCATTCTGAAGCCGTCAACATCGAGTTTGAAAATCCGATTTCCGCGGACGAAGCGCGCGATATTCTGCGCAACGCGCCCGGCTGCCTCGTCATCGACAAGCGTGAAGACGGCGGGTACGTGACGCCTCACGAATGCGTGGGCGAGGACGCAACCTACATCAGCCGCATTCGCGAGGACGGTACCATCGAAAACGGTCTGCAGATGTGGGTTGTGTCCGACAATTTACGCAAGGGCGCGGCGCTCAACGCGGTGCAGATCGCGGAGTGCCTGATCAATCGCAAGCTGATTCAGGCGAAGCGGCGCGCGGCGTAACTTGCTTTAGGTTCCCGGAATTGGGTCTTTAAAAGACGCGCGCGGGGCTTTCCTGCGTGCGAATTTGCTGCTCCAGCTGCTGGAAATCCGCCAGCGCGGCGTGGCGTTCGTTATAGAAACGGACGAGCCGTTGTGCCGTGGTCGTCTGCAGGCGATCGAAACTGTGGCGCGCGTTGTCAATTGCCTGCGGGGAAAAGCGGAAGACCTTGCGGCGCAAAATGCATATCTGTTTGACGGTCGGCCACGAAAGGCCTGCGGCCTTGGCCAAAATCAGGGCAAAATCGCTGTCCGGGCGAGCGTCATTCATGACGCTCTCGACGAGCTTGATCGGGGCCCCCGACAACGCCGAGAGCGCGGCAACCGTCTCCTCGAACTTCCCGTTCTTGGCGTTTTCGCAGACCACCGGGTCGAGCGGAGCGCCCGAACGCCTGACGACGTCAAACTGCGCCGCCGCCTCGCGGTAGTCTCGTTTTGCCTTTGGCTGCCCGGCCGAATCCTGCCCGGTGATGTCGGTCAGAACCTTGTGCACTTCATAGACCGCGTGCGGATTGCTCGCCGCCAGCTTTTCAAACACGACCTCGGAAGCCTTCGCGATCAACGCATTGAAGTGCTCCTGCGGGATGTCCTTGCGCATGGAGACGCAAATCGCAAGCACTTCGTCGTTGATCGACCGGTCAACCAGCTTAGTGTAGCCGGCATCCGAGATGCGCGCGCCTTCGTTGCGCGTCACTGAAAGAACGACGTCACGATTGCCGTGTGTCACCAGTACATCGCTGACTTTTTCGCTGAGCGAGGAGCGCTTCGAAATGGCAAGAAGTCGGTCCTGGCTCTTGCCACCCGCGATCGCCAGCAGATCCTCATCAGACAATCTGTTGGACAGACTCAAGACCGGCCCCGCAACGTCAATCGATTCATCGTGCGCAAGCTTTCGCACGGTTGTCGGCGGCGCGTTGGGCACGGGGGCCAGGCGATAGGCGAGCTCGGCTCGTGCTTTGGTCTCAATTTTCTCCGCGATCCGCGATATCACGCCGTCGAACAGGTCGACGTGGTTATCGGAATAGTTGTCCGCGCCGGCGAGAAAAAGGTCGGTGACGCGGCGAAGGACATCCGCCTGCTTGTCGGCCGATCCCGATGCGAAGGTCCCCTCGATCTCAGCGATAATCGATCGCTCTTCAAGCACGGCTTCGGGCATCCCGTCATGAGAAAATCCGGCTACCTGTAGCCCGTAGGTCATTACCATCGCGTTAGGCAGAAACCGCGCATTCTCGGTAACCGTCTTTCCCGATGCGGGTCGAATTTGTAAGAGGAATCCGCACGAATACGGTTAAGACGCAGGTAGGGCGTCGTCAGAAGCGCGGCTGAGCAAATAGACGCCTGTGATCGTCTGCGGCGATCTGGACGAACTGTCCCGTGACAGGGTCACGCACCGAAAGCTGTCCGGTAGCGACACCGAAATAGGCGGCGTGCAACGTCAGCTGTCCGCGGCCCACCTGATTTTTTATCCATGGGAACGTCATCAGGTTGTCCAGCATTTTGACAATTGATGCCTGCTCGAGTTGCGTCAGGTATTGACCAAGCGCGCGGTCGCCGCGCGGACCGACTTCAGCAGCCGCCGGCGCGATCAGTGCCATCCAATGGCCGATGAAATCGCCAGGCGACAACGGCGCAGCCTCCTCCACGTAAGCGCGGATGCCGCCACACTGCGCATGACCGAGCACGACGATATGTTTCACCTTGAGCGCCTGCACGGCGAACTCCAGCGCGGCAGAGACCGCTCGCTGCGCGCCGTCAGGGGTATATGGCGGGACCAGGTTGCCGATGTTGCGCACGACAAACAATTCACCTGGCCGTGCATCGAAAATGACTTCGGGTGACACGCGCGAGTCACAGCAGCCGATGACCATGATCTGCGGCGACTGTCCGCTTTCGGCGAGGCCAAGATAGCGGTCCTGCTCGTGCCGCAGCCGGCCGACCAGAAAGGCGCGGTAACCATCGATAAGCTGCTCGGGAAATTGCATGTCCTGATCATTGAGAGAAACAAGGGCGGGGCCCACACAATCACGCTGCGCTTGTCGTTGGCAACCCGCAGAGCGGAGTGGCGCACCGGATGCATGAACGATAGGATTTTGCCAAGGAGTCTGCCTAAATGGCCGTCCGTCCGCGCCGTAGTGTTCTGTACATGCCCGGTTCCAATGCCCGGGCATTAGACAAGGCGAAGACGCTGCCGGCCGACGGCGTGATCCTCGACCTTGAAGATTCGGTCGCGCCCGACGCCAAGGAGGCCGCGCGCCAGCAGGTCATCGACGCCGTCAAGGCGGGCGGTTTCGGCGATCGAGAAGTCTTTATCCGGATCAACAGCGTCGATACGCCGTGGCATGCCGACGATCTTTCTGCAGCCGCGCATGCTGCCCCCGACGTCATTCTGGTGCCCAAAGTATCGAATTCCGACACGCTGGAGCTGATCGGCCGCCGGATGCTCGATATGGGAACCGACCACAAGACCCGGGTCTGGGCAATGATCGAAACGCCGCTTGCAATTTTCAATATTCTGTCGATCGCAGCGGCGGCGCGTGACTCCGAGACCCGTCTCGCTGGCTTCGTGATGGGAACGAACGACCTTGCCAAGGACACACGCGCACGTCTTGTGCCGGGCAGGGCGCCGATGCTGGCATGGCTTTCGATGTGCGTCGCTGCCGCGCGCATCCACGGCATTGATATCCTGGACGGTGTCTATAATGACATCGGCAATCCCGATGGTTTTGCGAAGGAATGCGCGCAGGGCCTGGAGCTCGGCTTTGACGGCAAGACACTGATACACCCGAACCAGATCGAGCCGTGCAATACAGCATTTTCACCGTCGCCGGCTGACGTCGAGCAGGCGCGCAAGATGATCGCGGCGTTCGATCTGCCCGAAAACAGGGGCAGGGGCGTGGTCTCGATCGACGGCCGTATGGTGGAGCGACTGCACGCTGACATGGCGCGGCGTACGGTCGCGATCGCGGAGGCGATTTCCGCGCGGGCCTAAGGCCTCCACTGAAGCAATTGTTTGATGGCGGGAAATGTCACAGAATGTGCCATGATTCACCATTGGCGCACGATTGCGGTATCGCTCGCGGCCCTCTTGTCCGCGCTGCCGCTCGGCATTGCCAGCGCAGAGCCGACCGTTAGCCCGGCGAAATCAGACGCGGCGAGCTGCGTCCGTCCGGACTTTCGCATCGTGCTTGACGTCGGCCATACGGCGAAGTCGCCTGGCGCCAAGAGCGCGCGCGGTTCTGATGAATATGACTTTAATCTGCGGCTCGCCAAGCAGGTCGATCAGGCTCTTCTCGAAGCGGGTTTTGCCAAAACTGTGCTCATGGTGACCGACGGGCGGGCAAATCGAAGCCTATACGCCCGTGTGGCACGCGCCAACGACTTATCGGCGAACCTTCTGCTGTCCATCCACCACGACTCGGTGCCTGACCGGTTTCTGGAAAGATGGGAGTACAATGGCAAGCGGCAGGGATTCAGTGACCGGTTCAAAGGCCATTCGATTTTCGTCTCCGACGACAATATCGATCCGAAACACAGCCTTTTGTTCGGGAGCATACTCGGCCAACAGTTGAAGGCGCGCGGCTTGCAATACACGCCGCACTATACCGAGAGCTTTATGGGCCGGTGGAAGCGTATACTCCTGGACGCTATTGCCGGCGTCTATCGCTACGATACGCTGTTCGTGCTGAAGAAGACTCAGATGCCCGCCGTACTCCTCGAAGCCGGCTCGATCGCGAACCGCGATGAGGAATTGGAAATGGCCTCGCCGGAGCGGCAGCAGCTGATCAGTGCGGCAGTGGTGGATGCCGTCGACAGCTTCTGCGCGGCGCAATCAAACAAGCCTGCGCTGCAAATTGTGAAACGCTCGAAAGCCAGGCATGTGTTATCGGCACATTCGCACCGGCGCGCGCGCGAACGTACTGCCAATGCTACGCCGCCAACGCCGGTCTCGCACTCAATCATCGATATGCATTAGCGCGTCGCTACGCGGGGTCCATCCGGATTTTTACAGGACGCGGTCGCAAGAAGTGGTGTCATTGGCCTTGAGGTGGCGCCAGCCGGCACCACGTTGCAGCGGTAGTCACGCCCAGGGGCGTGCCGCGCCGGCTTTCTTCTCGTAGCTTTCGATCTTGCTCTGCTTTCGTTGAGTGAGGCCGATATCGTCGAGACCGTTCAGCATGCAGTGCTTGCGGTGCGGGTCGATGTCGAAATGAACGACGCCGCCATCCGGGCCGCGGATTTCCTGCTTCTCGAGGTCGACCGTCAGCGT
>DASSSM010000164.1:0-2845 GCA_035708425.1 Pseudolabrys sp. | reverse complement strand
GACAAGGCCAACCCACGCGGCAAGGCCGCCGCCGCGAAATAGCATGAGATGGACGGCCCACATCGCCCACAACACTGCGATGCCAACGGCGCCGAGCTGTATTCCAACGGCGAGCGTCTGATTGTGCGGATTGGCAGCGGCGACGCCCGCTGCACCGGTCTGACCTGCGGCGGCTTTTTCAAACAGCGTGCGGATCGAGCCGGTCCCGTGACCGATCACCGGCGCCTGCCGTAGGAACTCGGCCGATTTCTTCCAGAATTCCAGCCGTTCGCCGGTTGACGTTCTTGCGTTTGTCTTCTCGTATCTTTGCGCCTCGGTCTGGAGCGCCTCAGTGCGCTCGCGCAAATATGGCGAAGACATCCAGGCGATGATCCCGAGAACGATCGCCGCGGCGAGCAGCTTCACATTCGTCTTTACATTGCGGATCTTGAGCACAAGCAGAACGAACAGAACGAAAATCGTGACAAGCGCGGTGCGCCCGGTCGAGAAATAAAAGATATTCGCGAGCATGGCGAGGATGACTGCCGCACAGGCAAGCGCCAACGGCCAGCGCTTCTCTTCGCGGGGACCCATCATCAGGTACAACAGACCGAAGATGCAGATGACAAACTCACCGCTCTGGGTCGCGGCGTTCTTCACAATGACATTGTCAAAATGCAGGAATGTCGCCGACAGTGGCGGTACGGCGATGACAATGCTCGTAACGACCAGGAGGGCAATGCACGAGAAGAGATAGCCCGCGAAGACCCAGGTGCCGCGCCCGGATCGATGGAATTGCACCAGCAGCAATGGTATCGCCAGCAGCTTGAGAAACGAATCCAGTCCCTTCCATCGTTCAAGCAATGTCACATCGGCCCACAGCATCCCCACAACGCCCAGCAGCACCAGCAGAACCGGCAGTCCACCGGCGGGCGTCAAAATTTCCCGGCGCAGTTCATCCCAGCGAAGAACGGGAACCAGCGCGAAGAACCAGAGGCCGACCAGCATGGCTGTGGCCGACGTCGACCACGGAAGCGACACCGCAATCGCAACGGCAAAAGCATCCGCCAATGTCGCGAGCTTCTTTCGGCTTTCCCCAGTCAGCATGGCCGCCATGGCTCAGTCCGCCCGCATGGAGGTTGTCGAGGCGCCTTGCAGCGACGACAGCCCGCGCATCGCCCGCACACGATCACCCGCCAGAACATCGGCAAGTTTGTCTTCATTGTGCGCCAGCTGCGAGCGTTCAGCCTCGGGATGCCAGAGATGGATCACACCGGTGGCAAATATGCCGTCCTTCCGGCGGACGCCGGCGTGGAGGAGCCGGGCGATAATGTCGGAGTCTTCCTTTCCCCAGCCGCGGTAGTCCGCATCAAAGCCGTCGACACGATCGAGATCGGACCGCCATATGGCGAGATTGCATGAGCGCGCGCCCTGCCAGGCGTTTTTCCGGAGTCGCCGAAGAACGCCGAGCGGCAGGGTCAGAAGGGCCGACAACCGATTGACGCCGCCGCGCGAGCGCTCGCCAAGCCAGCGGCCGGCGCCCCAGGTTTCCGGAGTCCGGCTCTCTCGCAGCACGCTTGTCGTCAGCGCCGGCGACAGCAAGACGCGGTTGCCTGTCACGAACCAGCCGGGCTTCGCCAGCCGCCGATGCGTCGCGACAAAATCGGGCCGTACGATGCAATCGCCGTCCAGGAAAATGCAGTAGTTGCCGCGCGCCGCGAGAATCGCGCGGTTGCGGATCTCCGCCGCGCGAAAGCCCTGGTCGGCGTGCCAGACATGCTCAAGGCGGTGCGCAAACTTCGGCTTCCAGGCATCGATCAGCTTCGCGGTCGCCGCACCCGAGCCGTCGTCAGCCACGATGACCTCGAAATCCCGGTCGCCCTGGATCGCAAGCGACCGCAGCACCGCATCGAGCGCATCTTCGCGGTTGAATGTCGTAACGATGACGGAAATCAGTTCGGCCACAGGCGCCCTCTCCTTCCGGCTTTAGCCGAAGTCGCCCACGTCGACAAACCCCTAGGGCCGGTGCGCGCCTCGATGTTAACTTGTCGCCGACTCCGGAGCCTTTACGGGCAAGCAATTATGCAAAAAATATCAGCCTATATCCTCACTTTTAATGAGGCGGAAAAGATCGAGGCGGCCGTGTCGAGCGTGTTGTGGGCCGACGAAGTCGTTGTGGTCGATTCCTTCAGCGTCGACCGCACCGCCCAGATCGCGCGCTCGCTGGGCGCTCGTGTCGTGGATGTGCCGTTCAGGGGTTTCGGCGATCTGCGCAACCGTGCGATCGAAGCCTGCCAGTTCGAGTGGATTTTCAGTCTCGATGCCGACGAGCGCTGCACCGAAGCCGTGCGCGATGAGATTCTGGCGTTGCTGGCAGCTTCGCCGCCGCACGACATCTATATGGTGCCCCGGCGCAGCTACATGATGGGCCGCTGGATCAAGGGATCGGGCTGGTATCCGAATTTCCGCCAGCCGCAGCTTTTCCGCAAAGGCAGCATCCGCTACACGCTCGATCCGGTGCACGAAGGCTACGAAGTCGTTAGCGGCCGGTCAGTCGGCAGATTGAAAAATGCGGTCTGGCAGTTCCCGTTCCGCAATCTCGAGGAAGTCATCAACAAGATGAACCGCTACTCGACGCTCGGCGTGCCGAAGCTCGCGCATAAACGGGTGTCGATGGGAAGCGCTCTCGGGCACGGCATCTGGTCGTTCCTGAAGCACTATATATTCAAGCTCGGATTCATCGACGGCTGGGCCGGCTTTGTCATCGCCTTGGGAAATTTCGAGGGCACTTTTTACCGCTACGCGAAGCGCTACGAGCAGGTGCAAGGTTGGAAGCCTCCCGAGAGCCACACAATCCGGCGCGAGA
>DASSSM010000163.1:0-5031 GCA_035708425.1 Pseudolabrys sp. | reverse complement strand
AAGACTTAATACGGCGGCCGGTGATGTGCGTCCACGCATCGGCGGGCGCCATCCAACGCCAAGCGGCGATAGCGTTAACGCAGCCGGGTTCCGGGTTCGGCGGGCCGGGAAGGGCTTGTTATAGCGCATTTTGTGCGATGCAATATTTTTTATTGCAATGCACCAAAAATGAGAGTACAAGGCCCCCACGTTCCGTCAGGCATTTGTTCGTTCATGCGTCGGGCCGGCGGATTTGCATCAGAAGGACCGATTTGCGGAGGGCGAATGGTCCGATCAAACGAGGGGCCCTCCTTAGTCAAGGATGATTGCTATGGCCGAAACTACTTCCGCCACCACGTCGAAGGGCAAGCCGAAACCGGTCGCAATCGGTGCAACCGGCTCTGAATCGCCGAAGTTCGAAATGCCCCGCTTTGAAATGCCGAAATTCGAAATTCCGACCGCGTTCCGCGAATTTGCCGAAAAGGGCATCGCCCAGGCAAGGGAGAACTACGAGAAGGTCAAAACCGTCGCGGAAGAGGCGACCGATGTCTTCGAGGACACCTATTCCACAGCCACCAAGGGCTGTGCGAGCTATGGCCTCAAGCTGATCGAAACCACGCGCGCCAACAGCGACGCGGCCTTCGATCTGATGAGCGAGGTGATGAACGCCAAGTCGTATTCGGAAGTCGTCGAGCTCTACAGCGCCTACCTGCGCAAGCAGTTTGATACCCTCGTTGCTCAGACCAAGGACCTGTCCGAGCACGCGCAGAAAGTGGCAACCGAAACTGTCGAGCCGATCAAGGGCTGCTTCAGCAATGCCATGAACAAGGCGGCCTGAGGCTCGCGTCGTCTCTGCATAGATACAGTGTTCAAGGCCCGGACCGAAATGTCCGGGCTTTTGTTTTGCCCATTGGCCGGGAGCGCTTGCCAAAAAGGCGGGCGGCACCTAGGTTCCGGCCGCTTGGATCGGCTTCGATAGAGGCCGGCTGCCTGTGCAGGCGTAGCTCAGTTGGTTAGAGCGCTGGTCTGTGGAACCAGAGGTCGGTGGTTCAAGTCCACCCGCCTGTACCACCTCCGCAAAGTGCCGCAAAAGAAAACGCCGGCGTGATGCGCCGGCGTCTTCTGTTTGAGAGTTTCTCGCCGATCTAGCGCGAGCTGTAGCGGCCGTTGCCGTTGCCGCGCGGATAGGTCGGGATCGCGCGCGGCGGATAGGGGCGCCCCTGCGGTGGGCTGAACAGCCAGTCGAAAAAGTTGTTGCCACCACCGCCGTAGCTGTAGCCGCCGTTCGGCCCACCGTACATTCCGACCGGCATGCGAACCGGCTTGGACGACGTGTTGGGCGCGCGCTCGACCGCGAGATCGGCAACCTTGCGCTCGCTGCTCTTGAGGATCGCGATCATCTTGGCATCGCGGCCGTAGACGTCTTCGCGCAGCTGCAGCTTGCCGGCGTCATCCACGAAGGCGGTCTGGTAGGTCAGATGCACCGGGATGAATTTCGGGAAGTTGATGTTGATCTCGCTGCCGCCGAACATGCTCTCAAGTTTTGCTTCGGTGTAGCGCTCCTTGGGGAGCACCAGCGATAGCAGCTTCTCGCCATAGGTCAGCGGATTTTGCACGCGCATGCAGCCGTGGCTATAAGCGCGCTTTTCACGCGCGAACAGATATTTGTCGGGCGTGTCGTGCTGATAGACGAGGAACTTGTTCGGGAAGTTGAAGCGGATGCGGCCGAGCGCGTTGCCGGCGCCGGGCGGCTGCGAAATATGGATCGTTCCGTCCGCGTCCTGCGTGAGCTTGAGACCGATGCGTTCCAGCGCCTGCGGATCCTGCTCGAGCGCAGGCAGATATTCTTTCTCGATGATCGACGGCGGCACGTTCCAGGTCGGATTGACCGTGATGAATTTCATCTCGGCGCTGACCATCGGCGTCGCAAGGTTCGGTTTACCCACGACAATGCGCGTGTGCCAGTACACCTTGCCGTCGTTGTACAGCGTCAGTGCGTAGTCGGGGACGTTCACGACAACATGCGGGTTGCCGAGGTCGCGCGGCAGCCAGCGCCAGCGCTCCATGTTCACCAGGATGGCATCGATCGGATTGGCGCTGACGCGGCGCGTTTCCTTTTGCTCGCCATTGAGTGCGCGTGTCGTGTTCGGCCCGAGATTGCCGTCGACTTCCAGATCGCTTTCCGTCTGGAACGTCTTGACGGCGTCGCGCACCGCATCATCGTAAAGCGGGTTGTCCTTGTCGCCCGCAATGTCGAGCCGCTTGCGCAGCGCCACGACGCGCGCGTCTTTCATGCCCGGCCGCAGGATCTTGCCTTCAGCCACGTGGACGCGCGGCTTGTCAGGCTTTGCTTCCGCCTTTGGGCCGGTGTCGAGTGTGCCCTTGCGTAATTCCGCAAGCTTGTCCTTCAGCGCCTTGAATTCCGATTGAGGCGGATTGTAGCTGTCGAGAACTTTGCCGGCATCGTTGCCGTCTGCGAGTTTTGCCAGAACGGCGGCCGGATCCGGCGGCACCAGATCGTACTGGATGTCGGAGCCGACGCGGGTGAAGTGGATACGGCCGATCTCCGCGTGGCGCGCAAACGTCAGCGCGGACAGTGTCAGTTTGAGCTCGTCCTCGGCCAGCGCATCCGGGCTGCTCCCGGATTTGAAACTCGGAACCGGATAGTCGATCGGGTCGAGACCGACCGCGTCCACCTGCGCAAGATAGGCGGCAACCGACTTGGCGCGGTTGTTGATCGCGTTGTTGGTCACCCAGAGTGGCGCATAGTTGCTGCCACTGTAATAGGCCTCGATCCCTGCGCGATCGGCCTTGCGGGGAACCAGCCGGTCAAACTGCTTGCTGGTGATCAATTCACGGAGCTTGTCGCCAACTTCGCCGCCGGTAGTAGCAGTCGGGGCGGCCTTGGCCGGTTCGGCCGCCGGCGTCGTCGCCATCTGTTTCGGCTCATCCTTCAGGATCGGAGCGGGCGCCGCTTGGGGGGCTGGCTTCTCGATGTCCTTCAGCGTCAGCGGCGGGGGAAGGGTGGTGTCCGGCATCGGGATCGATGCCTCGGCCGGCTTGTCGGTTTGCTGCGCCACTCCTGCATGGCTGGACACGGCCAAAACCAGCGCTGCGGCGGTCGAGGCCAGCAGGCTGTTAAATCGAGGACTTTTCACCATTTTCTCCTAGAGCTGTCACCGGGCAGGCGGACCCTTATATGTCCGGTCCAGTTTAACTGATAGTTCTTAGCGAGTTACGTTTTTCCCAATAGTCCAAGCCGAACAATTGGGTAGTGTGGCTAATTTGCACGACCAGTTGATATACCCCCGATTTGCGGCGGCTTTTCAAGCTTCCGCGTAAATTCAACGTATGGCAATTGCGCGCCCGCCGGACGGGTCTGACCGAGATTTCACCGATTATACCCATGACTTTTACGTGAGGCGCGTTTATGGCCGAAGTGTAGGGGTGCGGCATGACAACGACGTGATGCCTGGCAGTGTCGAGATACCGAGGGCCACGCCTTGCGGCCGGCCAAGCGGAGACAACCTGCCCGTGCGCCGCAATCCGCGGGCGCCAGAAAAAACCGGGCCCCAAAAGGGGCCCGGTTTCAGTATTTGCCGGCGTGGGGGCCGGCAACATCTTCCAGAGGGGAACAAGCTGCGCACCGGTGATTCTGGGAGGATACGCATCCGGCGCAACAGCGAGTGATCAGTATGCGAACGTCGACGCCCAGCATCAACGGCGATAGCCGCATGCCAGCCATGCGTAGTCGCGCAAAATCGTTTGATGTCTAACGAAATCCTGCGCGGCTGCGGTTTTCGTCAGCCGAAACACGAAATGTTGAAAAAACTAAAAGTGCCAGCGCTGTGCGTTGGCGACGAGGAAGTCGCGGAAAACCTGGATGCGGGCGACTGACTTGAGCTCCTCCGGATAGACGAAATAGGCGTCCATCGCGAGCGTGTCGGCCTCGCCGAAAAGCTGCACGAGCCCGCCGTTTTCTTCCACCAGGTAGTCCGGCAGCATTGCGACTCCGAGCCCGCGCTGACACGCGCGCAGCACGCCAAGCACGTTCGTCACGGTCAGATGTGGCGAGCGCGGACCTTTGCCATCGCGGCCGATCTCAAGCAGCCATCTTCGGTTCTGCAGATGCGCCGGAACGACGCCGCCACCGAGAAGGACGATACGGTGCTTGTCGAGGTCGTCGTGCGTGCGCGGCGTGCCGAAGCGCTTGAGGTAGTCCGGCGACGCATAAGCATGTGAGTGCACCGAGAACAGCTTGCGTTGAATCAGGTCCGGCTGCGTCGGCTGGCGCAGGCGGATGGCGACGTCGGCCTCGCGCATCGCCAGGTCCAATTCCTCATCTGTCGTGATGAGCGTGATGTGGATGTCGGGATAAAGGTCGAGAAATTCGCCGAGCCGCGGTGTGAGCCAGTGCACGCCGATGCCCGGCGTTGTCGATACCTTGAGCTCGCCGTTCGGCCGCTCGCGGCTGTCGGTCAGCTTGGTGCGCGCCGCCTCGAGCTTCATGAAGACTTCGTGCGCCGTACGGTAAAGCAGCTCGCCCTGCTCGGTAAGGATCAGCCCGCGCGCATGGCGATGAAAGAGTGATACCGAAAGCTCGCCTTCGAGCGCGGAAACCTGCCGCGACACGGCCGATTGGGAGAGCCCGAGCCGTTCGCCGGCATGGGTGAACGAGCCCGCTTCCGCTGCGGCGTGAAAAACCTTCAGCTTGTCCCAATCCATTGTGGTGTTGGGTGCGCCCATGATCTACTCCGCCGCCGCGCGGCGATGCTCGTGCGCGGCCAGGAATTTCTCTGCTTCGAGCGCGGCCATGCAGCCTTGCCCGGCAGCGGTCACCGCCTGACGATAGATGTCGTCGGTCACGTCGCCGGCCGCGAAGACGCCCAGCACTGACGTGGCCGTGGAATGTCCCTCTGTCACGATGTAGCCGGATGGCTTCATCTGCACCTGGCCGGCGAACAACTCTGAGGCCGGCTGGTGGCCGATCGCGATGAACACGCCGTCGACCTTCCGTTCGGTGATAGCGCCGGTCTTTATGTTCTTGAGCTT
>DASSSM010000162.1:0-3258 GCA_035708425.1 Pseudolabrys sp. | reverse complement strand
TGCTGCTGCCGCGGCCTTTGTCGTCGGGCGCGGTTACGGCCTCGGCTGCGTACGCGAGATCGCGCTTAAGGTGTCGGAAATCTTGCGCGTCCCGGCGCTCGGCTACAGCGCGGCCGAGCTGCGCCACGGGCCGCGCGCATCGGTGACGCCGGCGACGCCCGTGCTGGTGCTGCGGCAGAACGATCCGGCCGCCGTTGCCATCGACGAGCTCGTGCGCGATCTCCACGAGGCACACGAGACGATGTTTGCCGCCGGTGGTGCGGCAGGAACATTACCCTGGATCGGCGACGGACATCCGGCCTGCGATCCTGTCGCAATGCTCATGCCGGCCTATCGGGCCATCGAAGCGGTCGCGCGACAGCGCGGCTATGACCCCGACAAGCCCCCGCATTTGAGCAAGGTGACAAGGACGTTGTAATTCCAACCCGCGGCGCGCCTTGCGTGTGCATTTACAGTAGCTTGTTCGCCGCACTAATGTTTGTCGCTTCCTCTATCGCGGAGTTGAAAATGCAGTCCGCAAAGGCCCCCGTGCTCACCGCGCACGGCGCAAAGATGCCGGCGATCGGTTTCGGCACCATGGAGCTGCCGCATCGCCCGGCCGAGCTCGTCGCGGCAGCAATCGCCGCCGGCTATCGGCACATCGACACAGCTCGCAAATACGGCACCGAAGAGCGCGTGGGTGAAGGCATCCGCGCGAGTGGCATCGCACGCGACCAATTATTCGTCACCACCAAGGTCACCGAGCTGGACGCGCGCGAGGCAGATTTTCTTCGCTCGGCGGAAACGAGCCTCAAGGCGCTTGGCCTCGATTATGTCGATCTCTTGCTGATCCATTGGCCGCAGCCCAAGGTCCCGTTTACGGAAACGTTGGGCGCGCTTGCCAAGGCGAAACGACGCGGCATGACACGTCACATCGGCGTGTCGAATTTCACGCTCGCCATGCTCGACGAGGCGGTGCGCGTCTGTCCCGAGCCTCTGGTCACCAATCAGATCGAATATCACGCCTATCTAGCGCAGGACCGCATGATCGCGGCACTCAAGCGCCATGGCATGATCCTGACCGCCTACTGTCCAGTCGCGCGCGGAAAGCTTCTCGACGACCCCATCATCGGCAAGGTCGCCAAGGCACGCGGAAAGACGCACGCGCAAATCTGCCTGCGCTGGCTTGTCCAGCAACCGATGGTCGCGGCCGTCCCGCGTGCGCTTGAGGAACGCCACATTTCCGAAAATCTCGACGTTTTCGATTTCTCGCTGAGTGATGAAGAGATGCGGAGCATTTCCGCACTACGGAAGAACAACATCCGCATCGCCGACCCACCCGAGCGAGCGCCGAAGTGGGACGTCGAGACCGTTGCCTGACGCCGCGGCCTGCCGGGGCCGCTTGCACCGTGCCTGCTCCTTTTCGTCTCGCGAAATGTCCGCGGCCTTCAATCAGGTTGCGGATTGAAATTGCTCAACATACGATGTGTTCAAACATCGACCGCGACAATAAAGCGGTTGTCCGGGGAGTTGAACGCACTGATTGTATCGGGTCATCCTGACGCGCTTTGGCAGCAAAGCCGGGCGTACGGGAGGCCAGAGTTACGGGAGGTCCTTTGGGTTTTTCCTCTCGCGAGCGGCCGGTTGAAAGTTTGCGTGTTCCCTGCCCCCCGCAGGCAACAAAAGCTCTTCCATTGTCCATTCTCGGCCTTTTGAGCTGCGCGAAGTCGCGGCTCAATTTCTCATACGGCGGACCAAACTCTGCCGCATCACCCCACAAATAAACGCATAAAACCAACACAGGCGAGGAGGAAGTATCATGTCCAGGTCGAGTTTTTCGCGACGTACGTTCCTGCAAGGCAGTGTCGGACTTACCGTGGCGAACTTCGTGCCAGGAACGACGCCCTTTGCCCATGCCGCAACGATGGAGGAGCAAACGATCGCAGCTGCGAAAGCAGCCGGAAAGGCAGACGTCAATGGAATGATCTGGTCGCCATACCTGGTGCCGATGAAGCCTGTCATTGCCGAGTTCACAAAGGAGACCGGAATCGGCATCGGCGCGGTGCAGGACATCTCGATCTTCGACGCCCCGCAGCGTGCGATGGCCGAGGCACTGTCCCGTTCGCCGCAGTTCGATTTCATTCATATCGACTCGAACATGATCCCGTCCCTTGCGTCGGCCGGGTATCTCGAGCCGCTGGATGAATACATCAAGAAGGCCGGCTTTCATCTCGATGCCGTCGCCGACTACGGCAACTTCATGAAGTACCAAGGCCAGACCTACGGCGTCCCAACCGACGGCAACGTGCACATTCAATATACGCGCAAGGACCTGATCGATAATCCGGACAACAAGAAGCGCTTCTCCGACAAGTTCGGCACCGAGTTGAAAATACCGGAGACATGGGAAGAGAACCTGCGCCTGCAGGAATTCCTGATGGATCCGTCAAAAGACCTCTACGGCTCGGGCAATTTGCGCAACCGGGCGAACGGCCCGACCTGGTGGTACATGATCTTCTACAGCGCCGGCGGTTTTCCTTTCGATGATGATATGAAGCCGACAATTGACACGCCGGCCGGCCAATACGCCGTGGATCTCTATCTGCAGGACAAGAAGGTGAATCATCCCGAGGCAGCGAACTGGGGCACGCCGCAGATGATTCCACGCATCGCGCAGGGACACGTGGTGAGCTGCAAATACTGGGATGGAACGTGCAAGACCATCGCGAACCCGAAGCAATCGAAAACCGTGGATCAGTTCTATTTCAGTCTCGTGCCGGGCTCCAAGTTCTCGGGCAAGATGGTGCACCGATCGATTTCGTCGCCGCTAGCTGCGATCCTGATCAACAAGTACTCGCCGAGGAAAGCGCAAGCCGCTTACATGGCGCTGTGGCTCGGCTCCGGCAAAAACAGCATTCCGATCGTCTCCGACCCGGTGAACGCATTCAATGACGCCTGGGCCAAGGAGCACATGAAGGCGGAGCCGGTTTTGAAAGCCTATACGCCCGCAGGCATCAAAGCCGTCGAAACCAACTTCCAGGTGGTCGCGCCGCCGATCTACCTGACCGGCTACCTCGAGTTCCAGGATGCTCTCGGCAAGAACCTCTCCGAGGCCTATGTCGGCCAGCTCCCGGCGAAGGACGTGCTGAAGAAGACCGAGAACGAATGGAACGCGATCATCGGGCGTATCGGCCGCGCCAAGCTCAAGAACGATCTCGCGAGCTACAAGGCCGTCATGCCGAAGAAGGCTTTGCCAACCTGATCTGACGCGCTGCATGG
>DASSSM010000161.1:0-4781 GCA_035708425.1 Pseudolabrys sp. | reverse complement strand
GACCAGGTCGAGCGCGCCCATGTCGAGGACCACGAATTCAGTTTCCTCTACCAGGATGGCGACGGCTTTCACTTCATGAATCAGGAAACCTTCGACCAGGTCCAGGTGCCCGCCGACGTCATCGGCGACCAGTCCATCTATCTGCAGGAAGGCATGGTGGTGAACCTCAGCGTGCACGAGGGCGTTCCGGTCGCGATCGAGCTGCCGCAAAAGGTGACGCTCGAGATCGTGGACACCGAGCCGGTCGTGAAGGGACAGACCGCATCCGGTTCATTCAAGCCGGCCAAGCTGTCGAACGGCGGACGCACCATGGTCCCGACACATATCACGGTCGGCACGCGAGTCATCGTGAGTACCGCCGACGGGTCCTACGTCGAACGCGCCAAAGACTAGACGCGAACGCCCGCGCGTACTTCCCTTGGGAACAGATCATCCGGTGCAAGTTGTTTTGCCGTGATCCCCTGCGCGTGGGCAAAACGGCAGAACGCTTCCAGCGTCTTGCGGTTTTCCTCGAATCCGTACGGAAAAGGGTCATCGCCGAAGTTCTTGCCCCACTCACTGCTGATTGCTGCGGACCACGGCACCGGAATGCGTGATGCCGTCAAATCCCGGACGCGCTCAAGACTTCGCCGCTTGGCTTCATCGAAGGCCTTGAACAGGTTCATCGCCACCCACGGATAGCGGTCGAATACGGCACGGCGCATCGCGATCACGTGCATGATCGGGAAAATGCCGGTCGCCGCGTAGTAGCGCGCTTCCTCGCTACGGTATTCCGGATAGAGCCGCACGATCTTTCCGCCACTTTTTCCAAATGCATCGGGCACGCGCGCCGAAATCGCCGCATCGACTTCGCCCGACAGCAACATTGCGGAAATGCTGGTGTCGCGCCGCTGCTCATATTGAATTCCGGCCGGAAGCTTGAACTCGACTTTTTCCTCCCTGCCCGCTTCGTTCATACCGGCCTGCACCCAATGAATCTTGCGCAAATCGACGCCGGCCGTTTCCGAAAGGAAGCCGCGCGCATAGATGCCGGCAGTCTGTGCCCATTCCGGAATGCCGACGCGCTTGCCTTCAAGGTCCTTCGGCGTGCCGATGCCCCGGTCAGCGCGCACGTAGAATGCCGAATGCCGGAAAACACGTGATGGAAAAACCGGAATTCCGACGAAGGGCGAGTTGCCCTGGGAGGCAAAGCCGATGAATTTGCCGAAGGACATTTCCGAGACGTCCCACTCCCGGTTTTTAATAAACCTGTAGAAAACTTCTTCGACCGGAAGCACGAAGGCCGTCAGGGTAATGCCGTCGGGGCGGATGATCCCATTCACAAGATCGCGCACATGGTCGTAATCAGTGGTGGCAAGCGTCAGATGCAGGCGCGCGGTACCGCCAGTTTCGATCAACTCCGGCTCGCGATCCGCGCTCGAAGCCGGAGTCAGATTGGCTTCACGCACCGTCATTTCCGTCCATCTCCCGTTGTGGCCACGCCGGCTGGTCATTGCGGCGCACCCTACACCGGAAAGCAGCCCTTGTATGCCGGAGTTCGATGCCTTTAACTCCCGCTCCGATGTTAACTTTTGGTTGACGGGGCAGAGCGAGGGAAGCGAATTGAAGCGTGTCATTCTCGTTGGCCTAGCGCTGCTCTTTGCCGGTGCGGTGCCCGCCCAGGAGTTGAAGAGCCCGCGTATCTCGGTCGCAAAGGTCGACTGGGATGCCGCGACCGCAAGCATCGGCGCCGATAAGCCGGCCGAGGCTTTCGCCAAGCTCAACGCGGCGGCCGGCATCAGTTTCCCGACAATCGACGGCAGCTCCGTACCTGTGCTCCTGCCTTACGACGTCGATGCTTTCATCAAAGACCGCGCGGCCAATTCCGAGCCTCCGCCGGAAAAGGCCGTCGAGAATGCCGATCGTTTCATGCGGTCGGGATTTCGGCCGACAAAATTTTTCGTGACTGGCCCGGCCGGCTATGACTCCGCCTTCGCACTAACGCTTGCCGATGTTCGGGACCTTTCCGACATCCGTTACGCCGAGCCGGTCTACGTCTTGTTCTCGGGCCTCGCCATGACCTACGAGCTTGACGGCCCGGCGATGCCCGACGGCGAGCTCGTGAAATCGCTCCAGGACGAATACCCCGGCATCCGCCGCTACCTGCACGAGTCATACATCCGCTACAGCTTCGAGCGCTTTGGTGTGACATACGTCGCGGCGATCTATTGCCTCGACACGCGGCCACGCTCGAAAATTCTCACCTGCAAGCAGGCCGATCGCGTCATGGACCGCTTCCTGCGCGCGCTCAAGCTTGCCGGCGGATTGCCGGCGCCGGCATTGGAAAAACCCGAGGCGCTTGCGCTGGACCGTCCCGCCGAAACCTCGAAGGACTTCACCTATTTCAGCCCCGGTTTCATCATTCCCAACACCGGGCTGAAGCAAGACACCGGCGGCCGCGCCGACTACACGGTCTACGCGCGCCTGCGTTTCCCGCTCAAGGACGCACCGGCTTTCGCAAACTCACAGTCATTCAACAATTGGGGCGACTGCGATTTTACCGGCCGTTCGGTGCGTAACCCGCGCCGGAAGGACCAACCCTACTCGTGCAAAGTGAACGGCAAGCCGCTGGTCTTCAATGAATCCGCGCCCGGCAACTACTCCTATCCGTGGCGCGACAATTTTTGTGAACATCGCCGCTACTTCGTCGGCCAGTGCCCCGGAGGCGAAGGTCACCAGGGCCAGGACATTCGCCCCAGCTCCTGCACGCTGTTTAATGAGGGCGCCGATCGCTGTCAGCCTTATCAGCATGAGGTGGTGGCGGCCCATGACGGGTTCCTTCTGCGCGCACGCAAGCAGGAGGCCGTCTACCTGTTCATCAATACACCGGCGATGCATGTGCGCGTGCGCTACATGCATATGAACCCGAACCAGCTCGATGCCGATGGCATCGTCAGCGGCAGGCTGGTGCGCGAAGGCGACATCATCGGAAAGGTCGGCAACTACAACCGCGCGGAACGCGGCACCACCTATCACCTGCATTTCGACATGCAGGTGCCGACCAAGGCCGGTTGGGTCTTCGTTAACCCGTACATGACGCTCGTGGCTGCTTTTGAACGATTGATTGGTGCACGGGGAACCGAGATCAAGGATGGCGATCCGGTTCCTGCCGTTGTCGGCGTGCCGCCCGTGATCATGAGCCCTTCGGATCGGGCGTCTGTCGCCCAGGCCCCCATCGTGCAAACGCATGCATCGGTCAGCGCAACTGACAAGCCGCAGAAGGCAAAAGAGAAGCCCCACAAGAAGCGCAAACACGTCCGAAAACGGCGCAAGCGCGACGACGGCTAGCGACATCCTGCCGATTGTGCGGGCACACACCGCCATTACAATGCTGGCATGGCGCGAATCCTTTCTCCCTTTGGTGCCGAGGACTCCAGCCGCCGGTCATTCCTGCTGAGCGTGGCCGCTTTTGCTGCAAGTCTCTGCGCCAATGGCGTCGCCGTCGCGGCGCAGTCGCCGGCATTCGCTCGCTGGGTTGCAAATTTTCGCCCGCGCGCGGTCAAGCGCGGCATTTCGGAACAGACCTATGACCGCGTGATGGGCAACGTCACGCCGGACACAAGCGTCTACGCGCAATTCAATGCGCAACCCGAAGTCACCGAATTGATGTGGCAATACATCAACCGGCGCTGCTCCGAATGGCGCGTCATCACCGGCAAAGAGCGCGCGAAACAATATGCCGCGCTTTTGTCGCGCATCGAAAAGGACTACGGCGTCGACCGCTACATTTTGCTCGGGCTCTGGGGCATGGAATCGTCGTTCGGCGAGGTCATGATCAATCCGAAATACATGCGGCCGATCATTCCCGCACTCGCCGCCCTCGCCTGGGGCGAGCCGCGCCGGCGAAAATATTGGGAGGCCGAACTGCTCAACGCCCTCACGATTGTCGATCGCGGCTGGGCCAACCCTGAAGAGATGGTCGGCTCGTGGGCCGGCGCGATGGGTCACACGCAATGGATGCCGGAGGTTTGGCTGAACATGGGCGTCGATTACGACCGCGACGGCCGCGCCTCGCCTTTCGGCAAGCCGGACGATGCCTTCGCCGGCACGGCGCGCTACCTGGTCGAGCGCGGAAATTACCGGCGCGGCGAGGCTTGGGGTTGCGAGGTCAAAGTGCCGGCCGGCCAGACGCGCCTTGCAAACAACCGGACGATGCGCCCTTACGCGAAATGGCACGATCTGGGCGTGCGCCGCGCCGACGACACCGCATTTGCCCGGACCGGCGACCCCGCCAAGCTCTGGATCCCCGTCTCCGGCGGCCCCGCGTTCCTGGTCGGGCAAAATTTCCGCGCGGTCTATTCATACAATCCATCCAGCAGCTACGCGCTGGCCCTCTGTCATCTCGGCGACCTGATCAGAGGCGATCCGCCCTTCCGCCAGCAGTTCCCCGGCGGTGAACGCGCGCCGACCCTGAACGAGGTCAAGGAAATACAGCGCCGGCTCAACGAGCACGGTTTCAAGAACGACGTCGACGGCCGCACCGGCAGCGACACGGTGCGGGCGATCATCGCCTTCCAGAAAAAGGTCGGAATGGAGCCCGATGGCTACGCCGGCCTGAAATTGCTCGCCCGATTGCGTCAGGGCCCGTAATCCGGTTGGATGCCCGCTCATCCGCCCCCAGGGCGGCCGAGGGCGAAAACACGTGTCGAGCAACAGAAGCGAGCCCGTCAAAAAGCGACCCACCGAGGCTGCGGGCCTGACCGCCTTCGATCGTCCTGTGCCGGCGGGCGTCAACGCGGCGG
>DASSSM010000160.1:0-2679 GCA_035708425.1 Pseudolabrys sp. | reverse complement strand
GGCAAGATCTTGGGCGAGCATCCTGACCAGGGCGGTCCGGTTGTCGTCAAGAATGGCCGCTATGGACCCTACGTGAGCCACAACGGCATCAACGCGACGATCACCGGTGACAAAACACCGGAGACAATCACACTCACCGAGGCCGTCGTCCTGTTGGACGCCCGCGCCGACCAGCTCAGTTCTCAGCCGCGGCGTGCGGCCGGCCGCAAAAAGGCCGGCGAGCCGTCCGAGGCCCCGAAAGGCCGCAAGAAAAAGACGGCGGAACTCGCAGACAAGGCCGAAAAATCAGCCAAGCCGCGCAAGAAGCCGGCAAAGAAGGCCACAAAATTCACCGCCGCCGAATAGCTGGCGAATACCGGCTTGCCTGACTACATTTGATCTAACAGCGCCGTTTTGGCGCAGGACTGTCTATTTTGAATAAGAAATCCAAACGAACACCCTCCCTCCCTTCCAAAGCCGAGATACTCGCCTTCATCGGCAACCAGCCCGGAAAAGTCGGCACCCGCGAGATTGCGCGTGCGTTCGGACTGAAAAACGCGCTGCGCGCGGATCTTAAACGCCTGCTGCGCGATATGGCCGACGAGGGCTCCGTCGAGAAACGGCGAAAGAAACTGCACCACCCGGGTGCCCTGCCCTCGACCGTGCTCGCAGACGTGACAGCGCGCGACAGCGACGGTGATCTGATCGCAACGCCCGACGAATGGGACGAGAACGCGCACGGACCCGCACCCAAGATTCGTATCTCCGTTCCACGCAAACCGCGACCGGGTGAAGCAGCCGGTCTCGGCGATCGCGTGCTGCTCCGCGTCGATGAGACAGAGGAAGACGACGGGATTCGCCATCGCGGCCGCGTCATCAAAATCATCGATCATCCCAAGCACCGCGTGCTGGGAATTTTCCGAAAGATTGCGCACGGCGGCGGTCGACTTGAGCCGGTCGACAAGAAAATGCTTGGCAAGGAACTCACGATACCGGCGGGCGCCACCGGCGATGCCGCGGACGGCGACTTGGTCGCCGTGGAAACGTCGCGCGCACGGCGCTTGGGCTTGCCGACGGGCCGCGTTGTGGAACGGCTGGGATCGCTGAAGAGCGAGCGCGCCGTCAGCCTCATCGCCATTCACGCGCACGGCATCCCGGCCGTCTTCCGACGTGAGACACAACAGGAGGCCGATGGCGCGACACCGGCGACACTCGCCGGTCGCGAGGACTGGCGGCACGTTCCGCTCGTCACAATCGATCCACCTGATGCCAAGGATCACGACGATGCGGTACAGGCCGAGCCCGACACGACCCCAAACAACCATGGCGGATTTATCGTCAACGTGGCCATTGCAGACGTCGCTTACTATGTACGGCCGGGCTCGGCTCTCGACCGCGAGGCGCTCACCCGCGGCAATTCCGTCTACTTTCCCGACCGTGTGGTGCCGATGTTGCCGGAGCGGATATCGAACGATCTCTGCTCGTTGCGCCCGCATGAAGATCGCGCGGCGATAGCCGTGCGGATGGTGATCGGTGCCGACGGCCGCAAACGATCGCATACGTTCCATAGGATTATGATGCGTTCGGCGGCACGCCTGTCCTACCAGCAGGCACAATTGGCAATCGGCGGCCGTATTGATGAGGACACACAGCCGCTTGTCGAACCGGTTCTCCGCCCCCTTTATGCCGCTTACGAAGCGACGACGCGTGCGCGTGCCGAACGACAACCGCTCGACCTCGATCTGCCGGAACGCAAGATCCTTCTCAAGGCCGACGGCACCGTCGACCGCGTTATCACGCCAGAGCGCCTCGAAGCACATCGCCTAATCGAAGAATTCATGATCCTGGCGAACGTCGCCGCCGCCGAAACCCTGGAGCGCGCGCGGGTCCCGCTCGTCTACCGCGTGCATGATGAGCCAGGCGTTGAAAAGGTGCAGGCGCTGCACGAATTCCTTGCCACGCTCGACATCCCCTTCACAAAGGGCGGCGTGCTCAGGCCCGAAGCTTTCAATCGGATCCTTGCGCGCGTGAAGGGCCGTGACGCGGAGCAGCTCGTCAACGAAGTGGTTTTGCGTACACAGGCCCAGGCCGAATATTCCGCCGAAAATTACGGACACTTCGGGCTGAATCTACGCCGCTACGCGCATTTCACGTCGCCGATCCGCCGCTACGCGGACTTGATTGTGCATCGCGGGCTCATACGCGCGCTCAAGCTCGGCCATGACGGTTTGCCCGACGGAGTGGAGCAGAAAGCCCTGGCGGAGGTCGCCGCCCAGATTTCCGCCACGGAGCGGCGCGCAATGCTGGCCGAACGGGAGACCAACGACCGGCTGATCGCACATTTTCTCGCCGATCGTATCGGCGCGAGCTTCGAAGGCCGTATCTCCGGTGTCACACGTGCGGGCCTTTTCGTGAAACTGCGAGAAACCGGCGCCGATGGGTTCGTCCCCGCCCGCACGATCGGTGACGAATATTTCCGGTACGACGAAACAGGCCACGCCATGGTTGGCTCGCATTCCGGCGAAACCTACAGGCTGGGCGACCCCGTCACGGTAAGACTGGTCGAAGCAGCGCCGGTCGCCGGCGCGCTGCGCTTCGAACTACTTTCGGAAGGCCGGTCTGGCCGGCCGCTCCCCCGGCCGAAACACGAGCGACATTACCGTCGCCCGCACGGCAAGCAACGGAAGGCGCGATGACAAA
>DASSSM010000159.1:0-4953 GCA_035708425.1 Pseudolabrys sp. | reverse complement strand
GAAACGCATTGGCCGCACCAGGTGCGGCGCCATCCGCAATAACACCTCGCGCTCACTCAGCGCCTCGCGGACGAGGCGAAAGGCGCCATGCTCGAGGTAACGCAACCCGCCATGAATCATTTTGCTGGAGGCTGACGACGTCCCGGATCCGAGATCATTCATCTCGACGAGCAGCACGCGGATGCCGCGGCCGGCGGCGTCCCTGGCTATGCCTGCGCCGTTGATGCCGCCGCCGATAATGGCAAGGTCGAAGTCGGCCATTGCACGCTGATTCGCTTTCCAATGCAGGATGAGCGGCTTGCACTGCACACTCAAGAACAGGAATGCATTAACCTCGCATTTGCGTCATAAATTCCTCAGCGATTGAAAAACGGCCCTCTTGCCGCCATATCAAAGAATGCGTCGCTCATGGTGCACGCCGGGGGCGGCGGTCAGCGAACCTGAAACTGGAACCAATGCCCTCGCCCCGCCTGCTCGTTGTTGAAGGAAATTCCCCGCAGACAATGGCCGACCACGTCGCAGCCGGCGGGATTCCGGCGAGCAAGGGCTATTCCGACCTGCTGCGCGAGCTGTTGCCAGGAGCCGTGGTGGATATTTGCTATCCCGGCGATCCCGCGGCGCTGTTGCCCGAGGGCGCCTCGCTGGAAGGCTATGACGGGATCGCGATCACCGGCTCCAGCCTGCACGTCTACAACGCCGGCCCCGAGGTGATGCGGCAAATCGAGCTGGTGGGCGCGGCGCTCAAGACCGGCACGCCCATCTTTGGGTCGTGCTGGGGCATTCAGATCATCACCGCGGCCGCCGGCGGCAGCGTGCGCAAGAACCCGAAAGGCCGTGAACTCGGCTTCGGCCGCGGCATCCGCCTCACCGAGGCCGGCCGAAAACATTCCATGTATGTCGGCAAGCTCGACGTCTTCAATGCACCGACCGTGCATCTCGACGAAATCGAAGCACTCGCGCCCGGCACGACCGTTCTTGCCACCAATGCGGTTTCAGACGTGCAAAGCGCCGAAATCCGGACAAACGGCTCCACCGCCTGGGCGGTGCAGTATCACCCTGAATATCCGCTGCGCGAGATCGCGACCATCGTCCGGCGCATTGGCGGACGCCTGATCGAGGAAGGCTTTTTCGCCGACGAGGCTGACATCAAGACCTTTGCGCAGGACCTCGACACGCTGGATCGCGATCCCGGCTGCAAGCGCCTGGCCTGGCGGCATGGTATCAGCAAGAATGTGCTCGACAAGAAATTGCGGGTCGGCGAAGTGGCGAACTGGATCGAATTTCAGGTCCTGCCGACGCGCGTGAAGCGCGGGCGCGGCTGAGCAAAGTTCAGGCACTCGAGATGGATTTTTCCGGAAAGCAGATAGTGGTGACGGGTGGCACCGGCGCGCTCGGCACTTCTGTCGTCAGTGCGCTGATCGGCGCCGGCGCGACCTGCACGGTGCCTTATGTTCACGATGCGGAAGCCGAGCGATTTCCATATCGTGGCCAGCCGCAAGCGACACTGATCAAGGTTTCCGATCTGTCGAACGAAGCCGACGTGGCAAAGGTCTACGCAGGCGTCAAATCTCTTTGGGCCTCGATTCACATTGCGGGCGGCTTCGCTGCGGCCAAGATCACCGACATCGACAAGCCTGCGTTGATGGTGCAGATCGACAGCAACCTCACCTCCTGTTTTCTGTGCTGCCGCGCCGCGGTGAAGGCGATGGTGCCGGCCGGCGGCGGGCGCATCGTCAATGTAGCGGCGCGTCCGGCGCTGGAGCCGCGGAGCGGTGCCGGCATGACCGCCTATACCATTGCAAAGGCCGGAGTGGCGGCGCTCACAACAGCGCTTGCCGAGGAAGTTGCGAAGGATGGAGTTCTGGTAAACGCCGTAGCGCCTTCGATCATGGACACCGCGGCCAACCGCAAGGCCATGCCGAAGGCCGACCACGCCGCCTGGCCGAAAGTGGAAGAAGTCGCGGCGACGATTGTGTTCCTGGCGTCGCCGGACAACCGCGTCGCCCGCGGCGCCGTCGTCCCGGTCTACGGAAAATCTTAGACTAACGGCGACTACTGCAGCCATCGCGCGTGACGATTTGAGTCGCTAACCAGCTGCAATTGCTATGTCCGCTTTCCGCCCGAAAGCGGACATGTGCGGTGCAACTAAAGATGGCTAAAGATGTCTGCTAAGGGCCAAAAGCGGACGCTCGCATCCTATTTTCGACAAACTCAAAGTCCGAAGGCAGCCAACCGCTCAAGAAACCAAAATGTCGCCGTTGCCCCGACCGCATATGACGCGGCCGGCCAAGTGAATTGCATAGCTATCCTCGGAATCCGCAGCATCCTTGAAAAGCCAACTACGGCAAAAATAGCTACAATGAAAAGCAATTGTCCGCATTCCACGCCGAGATTGAACGTAAATAGTGCCACGGGCACGTCGCTTTTTGGGAGCCCGATCTCCAAGAGCGCGCCCGCGAAGCCGAATCCGTGCAAGAGCCCGAAAACAAACGCGACGATCCAGGGAAATCTAACGGTCAGCGTCGCATCGCCACGGCTAAGTCTGATAACTTCCGACGCCACGAAAACGATGCTGAGTGCAATAGCAGCTTCGACGGGGGGCTGTGGAATGCGTACGACCGCCAGCGCGGCCAGCGCCAGCGTGATCGAATGCGCAACGGTGAAGGCGGTGACGGTCGCAACGAGCCGACCAGCGCTGCCGACAGTCATCATCAGCGCCAGGAGGAACAACAAATGGTCGTAGCCGAGCAGAATGTGCTCGACGCCGAGCTTGAGGTAAGTTGTTGCGACTTCCATAGCGCTTGGTGAGGTCTCGACGACGAATGAAGACATCGCGGGCGTCAACCGGGTGATCTGGATCGACCCATCGAGTTTCTCCACACGAACGAGCGCGTCGATAACGGTTGCATCCAATCCTAGAATGCGAATCCTCGCGCCGGCGAGTCCGCCTTCGCGCTTGACACTCCATCGCTCGATGAACGCGTTGTTGATGAACGAACCATGCGGCTCCGTCAATGCGATGCTATCGGCAGGCATTTGGACATAGAGTCCAAGCCGCAACTCCTCGCCCAAGCCTGGCACCTTCCACAGGACGGTATAGGTGTCGGCTTTCGTCTGACGCAATTCGAGAAAGGCCGGACGTACCTCGTGCGCGAGACCTGCGCCCAGGCCCGAGAACAGGATGACCAGCGCGAAGAGGATCCGCTTCATCGTTGCGCCAATGCCGGCCCCTTGAGGTCCACCGCACCCGTCCGCGACGCCTCGATGGTGATCGAGTAGCGACCTAGCAATTTTTTATAAACGTCTTCGTTTGCCTTCTTTCGTTGTGTTTCTTTCCACTCTTTGATGACGGCCTCGCGCACTTCGCCCAGGGCCGGAATCCGCCCATCGCTGCGTCGCTGCACGAATACGAGATGAAAACCGTACCCAGACTTCAGCGGACCTTGCCATTGCCCGACAGGCAGCTCCGACAACCGATTCGAGAAGGCAGTCCCGAAAAGCTTCGCGACCTCACTGTCCGGTATGGCCTCAAATTTCGCTTCCAACAGGAAGCGATCGCCGAGGGCCGGAGCGTCCGCCGTTGCGCCATCTTTTTTTAATTGAAGCAACAGCCGCTCAGCATCCGCGGCCAGGTTTCCGGCATGCCGATCAGGGTTCAGATAAACGTGGGTGAATGTATAGCGGAGACCGATGCGAAATTTTCCGGATTGCGAGTGCAGGAGCGCTTCGAGGTCACTTTCGGATGGCTCAGATTGGGCCGCGACATCCTCCGATACGAACTCCAGCTTCTGCTGCAGACGTCGCCGGATGATTGGGTCATCGCGGTCAAGCCCCATTTCCCTGGCCTGCCGATAGTAGACCTCTTCCCGAATGTAGCCGCGAATGAGGTCGTTGAGTTCCTCCGCAGACGGCGGTCGGCGCCAACTGCGCGTGAAGCCAGTCGTCAAATGCTCAATCTGACCTGCGGTCACGACGATTTCGCTGGTGCTGCTGCCACTCCCGCTTAGGGCACCGTAGGCCACAAACAAAGCAATGCCCAAGACAAGGAAGTGCAAAAGCGGCTCGCGCAGAAAGCGTTTCATCGGGCTCTCCACCGCTATTTGCTTGGCGTGTACCAGATCGGCGAGGTGTAGGCCCTTTCGGTGACGGTCATCGTCGTGCCCGGCAATGGCTTTACCCCGAACCGTTTGGCGTCATAGGCCGTCCAGCGCGGCGTCGGAATCTCGATGACGCGGCCATAGTAAAAGGCGCGTTGGCCGGCGTCGAAGTCCGGATCCTTCCAGACGGCGATTAGCTCAGGCGCGCCGATGGTGTTTGTCCAGGTCGCGTTTCCAATATCGACGGTGCTACCGACCGATGGCACCTTGCCGGTTTTGGTGTCCGGCTTGCGGTCTCCCGACCAGGCGACGTCGTAGACTTTTTCCTGCGGGTCGCCGTTTTTATCCAGCCAACCCTTCACGATCTGATATCGGTCGAGATTGGCGCCGAGCGGATCTTTTAACGCGGCGACAAGGAAGGTCGGTACCTTGCCCTGCGGCGCCTGTACGAGATCGCCGCCCATCGGTACGCCTTTCGTGTAGCCGATCTGTGCCGGCAGTCGATTGTCGGCATCTTTCACATCGAAGTCCCAACCGCCGAAAAAGCGCACAATCATGCGCGGTCCCGTAGTCGCATAGGTCTCCTTGCGTTGCATCGCGTCCCATAAGGAGGCGCGCGTATTTTCCTTGGCCCAGACGGCGGCATAGCCCGACGCGGAAACCTCCCAGTCCATGACCTTCACTCCGGACTGGGGATTTTCAAAGAACGGTTTCATCATTCGGTGCGGGCTTGGCTCCTGCGGCGCCGTTTTGCCGAAGAAGTTGTCCTCTTCCATCGCAGTCAACCCGGTGTGAGCATCGCTGCTGCCCACGAGACCGAACTTGTACGGATTAACGCCCAGCGTCAGCTCGAGTT
>DASSSM010000158.1:0-2235 GCA_035708425.1 Pseudolabrys sp. | reverse complement strand
GGGCGCGCCGCCGGCTCGCCTAAGCTCCTGCTCATTCAGGCGATTGCCGCCGGCCGCAGCACAAATCACCGTGCGCAAGCGTCGCCCCCCGCGTTTACATCGACCCGATCCGCGCCGTGTCCAGGCTCAAACCGAGCCCGGTAATGATGTCGCCTAGCCAACTCACCTCCAACCGCACGGCCAAATCCCCATAGCCGTTTGCGGCACCGGCGCCTGCGGCACCGCTACTGCACTACCTCCCGACGCGATTTCGTGCCTTGGCGCTTTTCGGACGCCGGCCGCCGAGCGTGTTGTGAGGCCGTCATTGCCGGCATCCGAAAACCTTGTATGGGGTCTTCGAAGTCAAGCACCTATTTCACGGCATTCTCCACTTCCTTCCTTCCTTCCTTCAGTTTCTTTGTTCGACCTGGAAGCCCGTTTCTTTGCCCCGACCTACATGTATTGGACGCTGGCGCGCGCAGGGGCTGTCAAGGCCGGCCGTCGCTCCGCCAGTGCCTCACGCGTCATCGTTTCCAGGCCGCGCCTTGACAGCGCCGAGCACGACGGCACGCTGGCAATGGTCGGGATGACCTCTCCGAGGGGAGCCCCGCTGTCGGGCGCGATCGTCGATCGCACCACAACCTTGTATTCGGTCGATCCGTGAGGATCGCACCATGATGCAGTCATGCGCATCGGTGGCGAAGCTCCGGGGCGGCGGGTCCATTCTGCACAGCGGCTTGGAAAGCCATGGTTTTACGTCGAATCACCGCCACCTCGGATCGTCATCGGCAGACCCTGGCAGGGGCCGCCAAGCTGTTGTCCTTTCGTCCTTCCCTTTCCGTGTTGTCGCTTATGATGCCGGACGTAAGACGATGCCATCCGACACTTGGCCCGTCGTGACGAGACGCCAGAGGGCGATGAGCAGCTTTCGTGCCAGCGCTACGATCATTGTCTTGCGCGTGCTGCTGCGCCCATCGGCCGTTCGGGCTCGAAACCATTGGGCCAGGGCGCTATCCTTTTGGAACCTGAGAAAACGCCACGCCAATTGGATCATGCCGCACCGGACGCGAGCATTACCGGCGCGCGCAAGACCCCTCTCGCGCCGACGCCTGCCGCTCTCATCCGGGGAGCCCGTGAGGCCGACGTAGCGAGCGACGGCCTTGCGGTCGCGCCAGTGGCGCGAGAAGACCTCATTGACCAGCATGTCCGCCGTCTCAACACCGACGCCAAGGACGCGTGCAATGAGATGTACCATCGCGTGTGGACCTTTCTCTGGGATCCTCACGAGCGTGCCCAGGCGGCTCTGCTCGATCGCGCGGATCTGATCGCGCACCAGTCGTAGCCGCGCCACGTAGCGGCGCAGCTCCGCGCGGGTATTTTCCAGCAAAGGTGCCCCTTCCGCCGTACGCAGCCCTTCGAGCTGTTGCTCGGCCTTGCGTAGCGTCGGCCGAAAATTGCGAATCCCGAAGCGGGTGAGGATGGCCTTGATTTGGTTGATGATCCGCGTCTGCTCAGTGACCAAATTTCCTCGCTCGCGGTTCGGCCGTCTTGCGTCCTCCTCTTCCTCGGTTGGGATTCTCACCATGCTGCAATGGCGCTTCTCGCCGCGCAGCCAGCCGAGAAAGGCGCGCAGCAGCAGTTCCGTGTCGAGGCGATCGGTCTTCGCGCGTCGGTGTTCACGCGACACCGCGATGCTCGCGGGATGGATGACGTAAGCCTCAACACCGCGCATGCACAGCCAACGCGCCAGCCAGAAGCCATCGCGTCCGGCCTCATAGGCGACGACGATGCGCTTGATCTGGCGCCCAGCCTGGCCGGCTTCGTTGCGCCAACGATTCAAAAGCTTCAACAGTGCCGCCTCGTCGGCATCAAGCCTCTTGAGAGGCTGCCGCTTGACACCGGGAACGAGCGCGGCAACGAGCCACTTCGATTGACTCATCTCGATCACGGCGATGACCGTGTTATCCTGATCTAGGCTGGTGAGGGATCTGCTCGCGTCAAACTGTTGCAACATAGGGCGCTCCGTCGGTTCGCTTCAGAGCGCCAAAGGTGCCTTACCTTCACTACCTTACCTTTACCGCCCGCCCCATAGCATCTGCACAGACTCAGACATCGGCCCCTATCAGGGCGTGAGGATGAGCACACTTACTTGATGGGTACCGGACGCTCGCCAGGCGTCATAGCCATCCCTTTGCGCTTGAACTACCAAGCATGGGTGAGGACTGCTAAGAGCATGCGATCTGCGAGGCGGTCAGC
>DASSSM010000157.1:0-2332 GCA_035708425.1 Pseudolabrys sp. | reverse complement strand
TGCAGGCGAAACTGAAACTCATGAGCGAACCGCCGCACACACAGTGAAGAAAATCGTGATGTGCCGGCGCAGGCAATGGGGAACCCCTCTCGCCGACCTTGCGTTTGCAGGGCTGGACCGAATCAGGAGGAGGAACTCATGACCTATTTTCGCCATGCTGCGATCGTGACAGTGCTTGCGGCTAGTACGACGGCGGCGAGCGCGCAGACCACCGTCATCACGCGGGAACCGATCGAATCGCGAACAGTGGTCACCACCGAACCTCTGCAGCTGACGCCGGTTCAACGGCGCACGGTTTATCGCACGATCGTGCGTGATCGAGTCGTGCCGGCTGAGCCGACGATCGAGTATCGCGTTGGCGCTCGCGTGCCGGACCACGTGCGGCTCTATTCAATGCCGCAGGGAGTCGCGGTCGAAGTGCCAGCGATCCGCTCGTACAAATACATGGTGGTAAATAATCGCGTGGTATTGGTTGATCCGGTAACGAGCCAGGTTGTGGACGAAGTTGTGGATTAACAAGGTCCCACCGGCCGGGAATTGGACCCGGCGCGCTAATGCGCGCCGGGTCGCGCTTTTTGGTACCGCGTGTTTACCTTGAGCCTGCCGGGCTGATATGCGCGGGCCCAGAAGTGCTGGATTTTCGACGCTCCAGGGGCCATATTAGTCGCCGAGGAGTTACTGATTATGTCGATGATTAACTACCGTGCCCCGTCCGAATTGTTTCCGAGCCGCAGCCGGAAATCGCGCCGGCCCATCGGCTACAAGCGCTTTCCGACCGCCGCGGAGGCGATCCGCTTTGCAATCGAGGAATTGCCGCCGGAGCTGCTGCTGGGCGCATATCTCGAGGTCGAAGAGAAACGTTTCGACGGCAACGGCATTCGTGCGCTCTACGATAGCGCCGACTACCCGCTGCCGCGCAAGGCTGCGAAAACCAAAGTCGCCGCCGCCAGCTAACTGATCGCGAGCATGTCTGACCGCCGTCCGCTTGCGCGGGCGGCGTTGGACTTTTTGTGCGTGTTCATTGCCCTATCGCGGGTCGATGTCGGCTCCACGGTGGCTTATGCAACCGACACCGCCTCTCGGCCGTTGTCTGAGGACAGCCGATGGAGGCTTCCATGAAAAATTCGCATCGTTTTTTAGGGACGTCTGGCGTTGCTGCCGCCGTCCTGTTGTATTCGCTGGGCGCTGCCGTCTTCGCGCAGGACGAGCCGAAACGCCCGATAAACCCCGGCCTTGTGCCGAACACGGGTCAGATCAATACCGGCGCCGCGCCGCAGCCGTGGTCGAAATCCGCCGAAGTCGACAACATTCCGGCGCCTGAAGAGGCGTGGGCTGCGCTCGTCCAGCCAATTTCCCGGCAGCCGTCGGCTGGAGGGGCCGCGCCGACAACGACCGGGACCGGCGGTCAACAGCCGCCGGCGTCGGGCGCGCTCAACATTTCGAACGAGCCGCCGCCATCCGGGCCGATCGGCTCGTTCGGGCAGACCATTCCGGCCAAGTTCTCCATGCGCAACGACATCCTCGATCACGTGCCGACCATGGCGATTCCATTGCCGCTCACGCAAGAGCAACGGAAGCAGATCTACGATGCGGTGATGGCGGAGAAGTCACAGCCGGTTGCCGGCGCTGACGCGCTCAAACCCGCAAGCGAGCTGTCGCCAAATCAGGCGCTCAACGGCATGCGCCCACTGCCCGAGAGCGTGCGCGGCATCGACGGTGTGTCGCGGCTTTATTACATCAAGGCCAAGGACAAGGTTCTGCTGATCGAGCCCAACGTGCGCACGGTCGTCGGTCAGATCACGGCATCCTAAGGTCGAAACAGCCATCGCCGGGGTTTCCGGCGATGGCAATTTCATCGCGCGCTATTCGGCGGGTCTGCTGTAATTGTTCGGCGCGCCCTTCCATTGTGTCAGGCTGTCGCCGATCACCTTCATGGCGGTCATGGCCGCGTGGCTGAGGCTCGCATAACTGGCAATTTCCCGGCCGACGCGTTCGCCCTCGCTACGAAGCATTTCGCGCACGCCCTGCAGTTCAAGAATCACGCGATCGATTTCATCCATCGACGCACCGGAAACGCGCCGGATCAGCACGTTGAGGTTGTCGAGAACAGGCTCCGACGGCGGCTGCTCCGCGTCATTCCGTTGACGGCGCAGGTGGGCGACGTCGCGCCGCACGAATTCGCGAATCTCACCCTCGAAGGCGGTCACCGCCGCCTGCTCGGACTCGGTCCGTTCCGAAGTTTTCCGGTTCGGCGCATAGGCCTCCGGACCGGTCTTTTCCGGAACCGCCCTGTCCGCACCAAGCCGCTCAGGTCTGATGGCCGTCATGGTCC
>DASSSM010000156.1:0-2054 GCA_035708425.1 Pseudolabrys sp. | reverse complement strand
CCCCTATGCCCCGCAGCCACCCAATCGAGGACTACCGCAACTTCGGCATCATGGCGCACATCGATGCCGGAAAGACGACGACGACCGAGCGGATCCTCTACTACACCGGCAAGAGCCACAAGATCGGCGAGGTGCACGAGGGCGCCGCGACGATGGATTGGATGGAGCAAGAGCAGGAGCGCGGCATCACGATTACGTCGGCTGCGACGACCGCTTTCTGGAAGGAAAAGCGCCTCAACATCATTGACACGCCCGGACACGTCGACTTCACCATTGAGGTTGAACGTTCGCTTCGCGTGCTCGATGGCGCTGTATGCGTGCTCGATTCCAACCAGGGCGTTGAGCCGCAGACCGAGACGGTCTGGCGTCAGGGTGACAAGTACAAGGTTCCGCGCATCGTCTTTGCCAACAAGATGGACAAGATCGGTGCCGACTTCTTCAAGTGTCTCGACGACATCAAAACCCGCCTCGGCGCAAAGCCGGTGGCTATCCAGCTTCCGATCGGATCCGAGCAGAATTTCAAAGGCATTGTGGATCTGGTGCGCATGAAGGGCGTGGTGTGGGACGACGAGTCCCTCGGCGCCAAATATCACGACATCGATATTCCTGCCGACATGACCGAGCAGGCCAAGGAATACCACGACAAAATGATCGAGGCGGTCTGCGAACTCGACGACGATGCCGCGACCGCCTACCTCGAAGGCAAGATGCCCGATGAGGCGACCGTTAAGAAGCTGCTCCGCAAAGCCGTGATCACCGGCGCGTTCTTTCCGGTGCTGTGCGGCTCCGCCTTCAAGAACAAGGGTGTGCAGCCGCTGCTCGATGCGGTGGTCGACTATCTGCCGAGCCCGCTCGACGTGCCGCCGATCAAGGGAATCAATCCCGACAATGACGAAGAGGTCGTGCGCGAGCCGAAAGACAACGCGCCGCTGGCCTTGCTTGGCTTCAAGATCATGGACGATCCTTTTGTCGGCACGATCACGTTCTGCCGCATTTATTCAGGCACGCTCACCAGCGGCACCGGCGTCATCAATTCGACGAAGGAGCGCAAGGAGCGGATCGGCCGCATGCTGTTGATGCATGCGAACAACCGCGAAGACATCAAGGAGGCCTATGCCGGCGACATCGTCGCGCTGGCAGGGCTGAAGGAAGTGCGCACCGGCGATACGCTGTGCGACCCGAACAAGCCCGTGATCCTGGAAAAGATGGAATTTCCCGATCCGGTCATCGAGATCGCGATCGAGCCGAAGTCGAAAGCCGACCAGGAAAAACTCGGCGTTGCTCTTGCCAAGCTTGCGGCCGAAGACCCGTCATTCCGCGTTTCGACCGATCAGGAGAGCGGGCAGACCATCCTCAAGGGAATGGGTGAACTGCACCTCGACATCAAGGTCGACATCCTCAAGCGCACCTACAAAGTTGACGCCAACATTGGTGCCCCGCAGGTCGCCTTCCGCGAAAAGATTTCGCAGCGTGTCGAGCATGGTTACACCCACAAGAAGCAGACCGGCGGCTCCGGCCAGTTCGCGCAAATCAAGATCATCGCCGAGCCGACGCCGCCCGGCACACCGTTCGAGTTCGAGAACGAGATCGTCGGCGGCGCCGTGCCGAAAGAATTCATCCCCGGCGTGGAGAAGGGTCTCGAGTCCGTCCTCGGCTCCGGCGTTGTGGCCGGGTTCCCGGTGGTGGACCTCAAGGTGACGTTGATCGACGGCAAATATCACGACGTCGACTCGTCCGCGCTTGCGTTCGAGATCTGCGCGCGTCAGTGCCTGAAAGAGGCGCTACAGATGGCCAAGCCGGTGCTGCTCGAGCCGATCATGAAAGTCGAGGTCGTGACGCCGGAAGATTACACCGGGTCGGTCATCGGCGACCTCAATTCACGCCGCGGGCAAATTCAGGGCCAGGACATGCGTGGCAACGCCAACGTGATCAACGCGATGGTGCCGCTGATGAACATGTTCGGTTACGTCAACAATCTGCGGTCCATGTCTCAGGGCCGCGCCACATTCACAATGCAATTCGATCACTACTCGGAACTGCCGGCGAACGTGTCG
>DASSSM010000155.1:0-4798 GCA_035708425.1 Pseudolabrys sp. | reverse complement strand
CCCCATCAAGACGCCGGCCGACATCAAGGGCAAAAAGCTTGCCTTCACCTCGCCGACCTCAAATTCCGGATTCAAGGCGCCGTCGGCGCTGCTCAGCTCGGAATTCAAGCTCGAAGCCAAAAAGGACTATGAGCCCGTGTTCTCCGGCAAGCACGACAACTCTGTCATCGGCGTTGCCAACAAGGACTATGATGCGGCCGCGATTGCCAACGAAGTGATGTTCCGCATGTTCGAGCGCAATGTCGTCGACAAGGCCAAGATCCGGACGATCTACAAGTCCGAGACGTTCCCGACGACCGGCTACGGTATGGCGCACAATCTCGATCCCGCGCTGCAGGCGAAAATAAAGGAAGCCTTTTTCACTTTTCCGTGGGAGGGTTCGGCGCTGCAGGCTGAATTCAAGGGCCAGAACAAGTTTGTCCCGATCACTTACAAGAAAGACTGGAATGTCATTCGGAAGATCGACGCAGCGAGTGGAGTGAAATACACTTGTAAGTAGGATGCCGCAGCCTCGGGTGACACAATGCTGCGCATCAAAGGCCTGACCAAGCGCTATCGCACCGGTGATCTGGCTATCAAGGGGGTCGACCTTGCAGTCCCCGATGGCCAGGTCATGGCACTGATCGGTCCGTCGGGCGCAGGCAAGTCCACGGTAATCCGGTGTATCAACCGGCTGGTTGAGCCGACGTCCGGTTCAATTGCACTCAACGATGTCGATATCGTTGCGCTCGGCAGCGCCGAATTGCGCCGCGCCCGCCGCCGCATGGGCATGATCTTCCAGGAATACGCGCTGGTGGAGCGCCTCACGGTGATGGAAAACGTGCTCACAGGTCGCCTTGGCTTTGTCGGTTTCTGGCGAAGCTGGCTCCGGCGTTTTCCGCAAACCGATATAGACGAAGCATTCCGTTTGCTGGAGCGCGTCGGCCTTGACCACATGGCGGACAAACGCGCCGACGAATTGTCCGGGGGGCAACGCCAGCGCGTCGGCATATGCCGCGCATTAATTCAGAATCCCGAACTTCTTCTGGTTGATGAGCCGACTGCCTCGCTCGATCCAAAAACGTCGCGGCAGATCATGCGACTCATCAAGGAATTATGCAGCGAGCGTAAGCTTTCTGCGATCATTAACATTCACGATGTGATGCTGGCGCAGATGTTTGCAGAGCGCATTGTCGGTCTGCGGCTCGGCGAGATCGTATACGACGGTCCGCCTGATCAGCTCACACCGGCGGTGCTTACGTCGATCTACGGTGAGGAAGACTGGTCCGCATCCATCCGCAAGGTCGACGAAGAATCACCCGAGGAGGCCGACAATGTGGTGCCCTTCGAGGCGCCGCGGCCCGACCGCGACCGCATGGCTGGGCTCACGTAAATGAGCATTGCCGCCGTTCCGCGCACCTGGAAAAAGCCGCCCCTCGTCAAGTCAGCTTGGCTACGATGGACGCTGATCGTGGGTGTCGTCGTCTATCTGGCGATCGTGACACAAACGACTCCCGTGAACTGGACCCGCGTGTGGGAGGGCCTTCCTCGCGGCGCCGCCTTTTTGTCCGCGTTTTTTCCCCCCGATTTCGTGAGCCGCTGGGATGAGATTGCCGACGGTATTGCCGAAAGCCTGTGGATGACGATCGTTTCAACCGTGGTCGGCATCGCGCTCTCGATCCCGGTTGGCATAGGGGCTGCAAAAAATATTGCTCCGGCCCCTGTGTATTATTTATGCCGTGCCGTGCTCGCGGTATCGCGCAGCTTCCAGGAAATCATTCTTGCGATCTTTTTCGTCAAGTTGTTCGGCTTCGGACCGTTCGCAGGATTCGTGACGCTCTCGTTCGCCACCATCGGCTTCTACGGCAAGCTGCTTGCCGAAGACATCGAAGACATGGACGCAACACAGGCGGAGGCTGTGCGGTCATCGGGCGCGAGTTGGCTGCAGTGGATTAATTACGGCGTGCAACCGCAGGTGATGCCACGCATGATCGGGCTTGGCCTCTACCGTTTCGACATCAATTTTCGTGAATCCGCAGTGATCGGCATTGTCGGCGGAGGAGGCATCGGGGCGACACTGAATACCGCATTTGATCGTTACGAATTTTCGTCGGCAGCGGCCATTATCATCATCATCATCGCCATCGTCATGGTGTGTGAGTATGGCTCCGGCTTTGTTCGGCGGTGGGTGCAGTGATGACCGCTGTTCCGGTACAAGCGCGAACCTGGCGGCGACGCAACCGGAGCACCGAATTGCTGATCTGGGCGTGCTGGCTCTTCGCCGCCGCGCTGTTTGTCGCATGCTTCCAGATGATTTCCGAGAAGACCATTTGGGCCTTCGTTTGGGATGCGCCGCAACAGGCAGGCGATCTCGCCGTGCGGATGGTGCCGCCCGACTGGTCCTATATTCGGGCGCTTGGCCGGCCGATCTGGGACACGCTCAATATTGCAACCGTCGGCACGTTGATTGCCGTGCTGCTCGCAATTCCAGTTGCCTACTGTGCCGCGCGCAACACGACACCGAGTGTTGGTCTTGTGCGGCCGATTGCACTGTTCATCATCGTGTCATCGCGCTCGATCAACGCACTGATCTGGGCCCTTATGCTTGTCACGATAATTGGTCCGGGCGTATTTGCCGGAATTATTGCCATCGCGCTGCGCTCGATCGGCTTCTGCGCCAAGCTCCTCTACGAGGCGATCGAGGAGATCGATGAGGGTCAGGTCGAAGCTGTCCGGTCGACGGGAGCCTCTGGCGCGCAGGTGACAGCGTACGGTATTGTGCCGCAAGTGTTGCCCGCATTCGCCGGCATTTCTGTGTTTCGCTGGGATATCAATATCCGCGAGTCAACCGTGCTTGGCCTTGTGGGTGCTGGTGGCATCGGGCTTGAGCTCAACGCGGCGCTCACGCAGCTTTACTGGACGCAGGTCTCGCTGATCCTGCTTGTCATCATCGCGACAGTGATTGTCAGTGAATGGGTATCAGCCAAGATACGCCACGCGATCATTTAACCTGGGGCTACGAGCCATAGCTCTGGATCAGTGAGCCGGCGACAAGGCTCCAGCCATCGACCAGGACGAAGAAGATAAGCTTGAACGGCAGCGAGACGACCACGGGCGGCAGCATCATCATGCCCATGGACATCAGCACCGACGCCACCACCAGGTCGATAATCAGGAAGGGCAGGAAAAGCAGGAACCCGATTTCAAAGGCCCGTTTGAGCTCCGAGATCATGAAGGCCGGCACCAGCACACGCAGCGACAGATCTTCGGGCTTGGCCGGTTCGGCCTCCTTGGCCATGTCGACGAACAGCTTCAGGTCTTTCTCGCGCACGTTCTTCTGCATGAAGGCGCGCAGCGGCTGCGAGCCGCGCTCGAAGGCCTGCTCAGCCGTGATTTCGTTGGCTACCAGTGGCCGGATGCCCGAATCGTAGGTGCGCTGGAGTGCCGGCCCCATGACAAAAGCGGTCAGAAACAGCGCGAGCGAGACGATGACGGCATTGGGCGGCGCCGTCGCGGTGCCGAGCGCGGTGCGCAACAGCGACAGCACGACGACGATGCGGGTGAACGACGTCATCATCACGAGGATCGATGGCGCCAGCGAAAGCACGGTCAACAGCGCAACCAACTGGATCACGCGCTCGGTGAGGCCGTTACCCTGTCCGAAGTTTACGCTGATGTCCTGCGCGGACGCCGTTGCCGTCAGCCCTGCGAGGATCCCTGCTACCCCGACCGCCACCGTCACCAGACGGACACGGCGGTCGGAAGCGCCTGTCACGATTTTCCTGGAGGACGGCCCAACAAACTGGCCATCTCCTCTTCGAGGTTCTCGTACAAGTTCTTGCCGGGCGTCGCCGGCGGCTCGGTGCGCGTCTCGGGTTTGAAATCGAATTTTGGCTCGGGCTTTGATTCAAACTTCGGCTCGACGCGCGCGCGCAGCTCGCGTTGGGGCGGGCGTGCGGTGACGTCCGCGCTCTTGCCTGGCGCAGCCAGTGGATCGGTGACCGGCGGCCGGCCTTCCGGCGCCGGCGCGCGCCGCAAAGCGGCTTCGAGTTGATGAGCCATCTCGGCGAGATTGTGATCGGCCTGTGCAGCCGGCTCGTGAGTGGAGATCGGAGTTCGCGCGGGCGGTTCCGTGCGGGCGGCGGGTGCCGGCGTGTCAGGAGGATTGAGGCGCGTCGACAATTCGCTGGCAAGTCCGGTGAGGCTGTCGGTGGGCCTGGGCCGCGCGCCGGGTTCGGGCGCGAGCCACGGCTCTTCGGTCGCAGGGGATCGGTAGGGACGTGACGCGGGCGCTGGCTCTGTCGCAGGTTGCAGAGGCCATCCGTTTTCGATTGTCGGCGTCTGACGTGCCGCGGCCTCGCCGGGAGGCGCCGCGCGCGCCTGGTCCCGTGGCACATCGCGGGCAGAGACCGCGCGCACAATATTGGGCTCGACAACGAGATCGGTCGGCCCACCGATCATCAGAAGGTGTTCGACGTTGTCGCGGCGAATCAGGACAAGGCGCCGCCGTCCATCAACGGTTGCTGCGTCGATCACGGCAAGCCGAGGCTGCCGTCCACGCGAAGCAGTTCCGAGCCGGTTTGCTCCAAAGCGCCGCACCAGCCATGCGGTGAGACCGATAAGCGCCAGCACCACCAGAAAGGCGATGAAGAAGCGGGCGGCCAGCGGCATCTCAGCGCCGAACAAGCTCTCGAACATCAATGCGCTCCGTTCTTCCCGCTAACGCATGTCGGACGAGAATCGCCCGAATGGTTAATTCTGCTAGGCACTATTTGCTGCCCTGAATACTAACAGAGGATTAACAAATAAAGTGGCATTT
>DASSSM010000154.1:0-3021 GCA_035708425.1 Pseudolabrys sp. | reverse complement strand
GGCAGCACGGTCGGGATTGCCATGGCCTGGTGGAAGCCCGTGAACGTGCTGGTCGCGCCGCTCGTCGAAATCTTCTACCCGCTCCCGAAATCCGCACTGATCCCCGTCACCGTCATCTGGCTGGGCTTCGGCGACGGATCGAAAATCCTGCTGATATTCCTGGGCTGCATGCTGCCGGTAACCATCGGCGCGTTTAACGGCGCGCGGTCGAGCGAGCAGGTGCTGGTCTGGTCGGCGCGCAGCATGGGCGCCAGCCGGCTGCGCATGCTGTGGGACGTCGTTGTGCCGAGCGCCATGCCGGAGCTGCTCAACGGTGTCCGCACTGCGCTCGCGCTTTCTTTCATCCTGCTGGTTTCGTCGGAACTGATCGTGGCGCAGAAGGGCTTCGGCTATCTGATCGGATTCACGGGCGCCAATGGCAACTACGACGCCATGTATGCGGTGGTTCTCACGGTGGCGTTTCTGGGCTTTGCCGCCGACCGCATCTATCTACAGATCACCAGGCGGGCGCTCGCATGGCGCGACTGAACCCGGCCAATCCAGTCCCCGGCGCATTGCCGGACGGCATGCCCGAAAAGGCGGCACGGCTTCTCTATATGGGACTCTGGGGCTTTGCGCGTATTTTCTCCGTGCTCGCGCTCGCAATCGCCTGGGAATGGCTGGCCCGTAGCGGGACATTCACCCCGTTTCAGCTGCCGGCTTTGAGCGCCGTGCTCGAACGGATATGGAGCGACGCCATTGATGGCGATCTCTGGATCAACACCGCGTTAACGCTCTATCGCGCGCTTGTCGCCTTCGCGATCTGCGCGGTCGGTGGCGTGCTCATCGGAATGGCGATGTCACGCAACGTGATTGCGCACTGGTTTTTCGACCCCATCGTCTCGGTGGGCTTTCCGATGCCCAAAATCGCATTCCTTCCGGTGGTGATCCTCTGGCTCGGCGTCTACGACATCTCCAAGATCACCATCATCGTCATCGACGCCATTTTCCCGGTCATCGCGGCGACCGTCATCGCCATCCAGGGCGTGGAGCGCGAGCTGGTCTGGTCGGCGCGCAACATGGGCGCGACCAACCGCGAGCTGCTGTATCAAATCATTCTGCCGGCCGCCTCGCCGCAGATCATGACCGGACTGCAGGTGGCGCTTCCGCTCTCGCTGATCGTCGCCGTGGTGGCGGAAATGCTGATGGGCGGTTACGGCCTTGGCGGCGCAATGATGACGGCATCGCGTTTTGCCAATTCCACCAGTGTATTCGCCGGTATCCTGGAAATTGCCGTCGTCGGCTACATCCTGGTCAAGGCTATGAGCATGATCCGCCGCCGCCTGCTGATCTGGCATCAGGAAACGGCCGCGCCGTACACCCAATAAGGAATTGAAAAAATTGTCCTTATAGGACGATGATCAGATCGAAGATTCAGCCGCTTCTGGCGCAGCCGCAGGAATGGCAACTGCCGGCATCTCATCGGCATGTACATACCGGCACAGCCAGTGGCTCGCGGCAATGGCCACGAAGGCTACTAACGCCCCGCCCACCAGATCGATGAAGTAGTGCGCGCCATCAATTGGCGTTGCGGCAATGAGTGCACTGTTGAGTGCAATCGCCGGCCAGCGCACATAAGGCACCGTGCGCAGCGCCCAAATAAACATGAGCGCGCCCGCGGTGTGGAAGCTCGGGAAGGTAATCAGCCCTTCGAGATTGTCGAGATGGAGGGAGTGAAGCGTGCCGGCACGCAGGGCTTCGAGCGTCGGGACATGAGTGTAAACCGTGGACGAGATGTTCGCGTAGACCTGCGGCGTCAGATCAAGATAGACGAAGGCAGCCACCGCCGGCGTGAAAACCGAAATGGCGGAAGTTGCCATCAGCGCCAGACCGAGGGCAACCATCCAGCGCCGCAGATGCGGCAACCGGTTGGCGACCATCAACACCATCGGCACCAGTGCGAACTGTGGCAACAAAGTGAGATAGGCATACCCCGCGAGCCCGGCGAGCAAAGGCCTGCTGTTGACGAAATCGAGATAGGCGCGGCGGTCCAATCCCAAAGCTTGATCGATCGCGTAGAAATCGGCATCGCGATACGGAAAGTTGGCCGTCATGGCCGCATAGGTCAGCAGAATTCCAAAAAGCAGGATCAGCAGCATCTGAGCCGCAGCTTCGGTGACCGCGCAGAGTTGTGGATTGGGCCGGCGAAAGCGGTAGAAGAAACTCGTGGCCAAGAGAACTGTGATCGCCAGGGGCAGCCACGGATTGCTGCGAAGGTCGACTGTGAGACCGGCCAGGGCGAAACTCCCAATTGTCATCATCGCCATCGCGCCAACCAGGCACCAGACGAGCGTCGCGCGCGTGTGGGTCATCGACATTCCTGCGCCATTTTCACTTGCCGCAGTATGCGGCTGATGTGCTTAAAAATTGTTTTTTGCAAACCGACGGCTTGGCCTGAAGGCGTAAACCAGCGGTCTAACTTTTTGCTAAAACTGCGGGCATTTGGTCCCTGAAACCGGGGCTTTTGAACGGTTTGCCATTCGTCAGAGCCTGTCTCTTGTACCGGATGGCGGACACCTGGGCCTCTAGCTCGCGCTTGCCAAAATCAGTTGGACCCCCGACAATCTTCGGTCTTCGCAACGAGAAGCTTGCAGTTGGAACGCGCAAGCCCGGCGGAACTGGGGAGGAAAATCATGCGCCTTTTGAAACTCGCGCTGGCCGGCGTGTGCGCGCTCGGCCTCGCCGGTACCGCCAATAGCGCGGAGCCCGTGAAAATTCGCATGTCGTGGGTGGCGCCGGTCTCGAACTGGGCGTCGATCGTGCTGGAGAAGAAGGATCTCGCCAAACATCTCGGCAAGTCCTACACGCTGGAGCCGGTTCGCTATCAGGGCACCCCGCCGATGATCACGGCGATCGCCAATAACGAGCTGGAAGTCTCCAACCTCGCTTATTCCTCGCTCGCCATCGCCATCGAGAACGCCGGCCTCGACGACATCCGCGTCATCGCCGACGAATTCCAGGATGGCGTGGCCGGCCGCTACT
>DASSSM010000153.1:0-3967 GCA_035708425.1 Pseudolabrys sp. | reverse complement strand
AGATAGGGCAGGCCCGGCTTGACCATGATCATGTCGGCGCCTTCCTCGATGTCGAGCGCAACCTCCCGCAATGCCTCGTCCGAATTGCCAAAGTCCATCTGATAGGTGCGTTTATCGCCGGTCAGCGTTTTCGACGAGCCGACGGCATCGCGGAATGGTCCGTAGAACGCCGATGCATATTTTGCTGCATAGGACATGATCGAGACGTCAGTGAATTTCGCGACATCAAGCGTCTTGCGGATGGCAGCGACGCGTCCATCCATCATGTCGGACGGCGCGATGATGTCGCAGCCGGCTCGTTTGAATGCTGTCAGGCTTTCGACCATGGCGCGCTCGCCGTCGAGCCAGCCGTTCTGCGCCGCGGCCATGATCATCGCGTACTCGCCCGACACCTGGTAGGCGAAGGTCGGCATCCCGAAGACTTCCTTCACACGCTGTATGATATCGAGATAGGGCAGGCCCGGCTTGACCATGATCATGTCGGCGCCTTCCTCGATGTCGAGCGCAACCTCACGCAAGGCTTCGTCGGAATTGCCGAAGTCCATCTGATACGTGCGCTTGTCGCCGGTGAGCGTCTTCGCGGAGCCCACGGCATCACGGAATGGCCCGTAAAATGCCGATGCATATTTTGCCGCGTAGGACATGATCGATACGTCGGTGAATTTCGCGGCATCGAGCGCTTTGCGGATGGCGCCAACGCGTCCATCCATCATGTCTGAGGGCGCGATGATGTCGCAGCCGGCTTCCGCTTGGACCAAAGCCTGCTTCACAAGCACGGCGACCGTTTCGTCATTCAGAATGACGCCGTCGCGCAATAGGCCGTCATGGCCATGGCTTGTGAAGGGGTCCAGAGCCACGTCGCACAGGACACCAATCTCTGGCACCTCATTCTTGATGGCGCGAATGGCGCGGCAGACAAGATTTTCCGGATTGAGCGCCTCGCTTCCCGTCTCGTCGCGCAGCTTTGGGTCGGTGTACGGAAAGAGCGCGATGCAGGGAATGTTCAGTTTGGCAGCGCGCGCGGCTTCGCGAGCGATCGCATCGACGGACAATCGCTCGACACCCGGCATCGACGGAACGGGAGTGCGTGCGTTGGTGTCGTCCATCACGAACAGCGGCCAGATCAGGTCGTCGGTCGTAAGAACGTGTTCGCGCACCATCCGGCGCGCCCATTCGCTGCGCCGGTTTCGGCGCATGCGCACGGAGAGGTTAAGCTGCTCGCCCTTGGCCGCGGGGTGTGTTTCAACCGGGGTGAACCGGGTGCGGCTTTCGATTGGACGGCCGAATTTGATCGCCATGAGGGATGCTCCCGGCGATCTTTTTAGCCGGTCTCGGCAGGTCCCGCTACCTGCAGGTACGCATAAGCGTTAAGCGGGGAAATCGGCCACGTTCTACGCTCTTGCAGCCTCTTGCTCCATCGCCACGCCGGCCTCGAGGCTCTCCTTGTCGCGGTAAATCGAGGCAACTGCCAGAACCCGGCCGCCGCGCTTGTAGCGGACGACACAGTCGCGTTTCATCACGTCGCCTTCGATGTCGATGGCGTCCCACTTTTCCGCGTGGCCCACATAGTTGATCGGCACGTCATAGTGCTGGCTCCAGAAGAACGGCGCCGAACGGAAGGGCGTCGGCACACCCAGCATGTTGAGAGCCGCGATCTGACCTTGGCGTTCGGCGACTACCCAGTGCTCGACGCGAATGCGTTCGCCTGAAATTGGGTCGGGCCAGCGCGCAATGTCGCCGGCCGCGTAGATGCCGCTGACGCTCGTTTCCATGTACTCGTTCACGCTCACGCCCTTGTCCACCGCGAGCCCGGCTTTTTCGGCGAGCCCGATACGCGGTCGGACGCCGACGCCAATCACGACGAGATCGGCGTTGAGTCCGTCGCCGCTCTTGAGAACGACGTGTTTGCCATCGACTGCCGTGACAGTATTTTCGAGGTGGAATTTGACGCCATGCTCTTCGTGCAGTGCGCGGATGAAGTCACCGAGTTGCGGTCCGAACACCCGTTCAAGCGGGCGCTTCTCCGGCGCGACAACATGCACTTCGATATCACGCGCTCGTAGCGCAGCGGCGGTCTCCAGGCCGATGAAGCTCGCGCCGATGACGACCGCGCGCTTGGCGGTCTTTGCCTGTTCGATAATTGCACGGCAGTCGGCGAGGGATCGTAATGTGTGCACGTGTGGTCTATCTGCTCCCGGGATGTCGAGCTTGACCGGCTCGGCGCCGGTCGCCAGCAGCAATTTGTCGAACTTCATCTTGTTGCCGTTCCCGAGCGTCAGCTCCTTGCTCTTTGCATCAAGTGAAGCCACCTCGGTTTTGAGTTTGAGATCGATTCTATTCTCCGCATACCAATCATCGCCGCGCAGCGGCACCCAATCCTCAGGGGCGCTGCCGGCAAGATAATCCTTCGACAAATTCGGGCGATCGACCGGGCCAGCTGAGTCATTGCTGAGCATGGTGATGCGTCCAGTGAAGCCGCGGCGGCGCAGCATCTCGGCGGCGGCAAATCCGGCAGCGCCACCACCGACTATGACAATGTGCTCATTTGCCGATCCGGCTGCCGTCGGCGTGGGCCGGGCTCTTTTGCTTTTGATGAGAACTCTGCCGTCGCGCTCCTCGACCTGCCAGCAGGTGAGCGGGCTGAGCGCGGGAGCCGCGATCGCTTCGCCGGTCTCGAGGTTGAAACGCGCGTGATGCCACGGACAGCGCACCGTCGCGCCGACCAAGAGGCCGTCGGCGAGGGGCCCGTGGTAGTGCGTGCAATGAGCGGATAGCGCGTACAGGGTGCCGTTCTGACGGACGAGCAGTATCTCGTCATCCCCGATATGACCGGCCATCATGCCGCCGTCAGGCAGATCGCCTGTCGAAACGCCTTTGGAAAGGTCGGGTCCGGTTGGTCCTTTATCGTCGCTTGCCATCGTTTCCTCCGTGCGCCGCCTGTCAGTTTAGATGCTCCAGTGCCGGAAAATTGCAGCTTAGGACAATAATGCCGACTGGGCCTTCCCGGTTGCCGCAGTCCGGGCTCCCTTGCTAAGCCGCAGGGGCCGAAGCGGGGCGGTTCATGGATTTTGAGCTTTCCGAAGAACAAAGAGCGTTTCAGACGACCGCACGCACTTTTGCGCGCGACGAGCTGATGCCGAATGCGCGTACGTGGGACGAAGGCGAGATCTTTCCGGCCGATGCCTTACGCAAGGCCGCCGCACTCGGTTTTGGCGGCATTTATGTCAAGGAAGACGTCGGCGGATCCGCCCTGTCGCGGCTCGATGCCACACTGATCTTCGAGGAGTTGGCGCAAGGGTGTACGTCGACCGCTGCCTACATCTCGATCCACAATATGGCGGCATGGATGATCGACGCTTTCGGCAGCGCAGAGGCGCGCAAAAAGTTTCTGCCGAAGCTCTGCACCATGGATCATTTCGCGAGCTATTGCCTGACCGAGCCAGGCGCAGGCTCCGACGCCGCCAATTTGTCCACCCGTGCGCGGCGCGATGGTGACCATTATGTTCTCGATGGCACGAAGGCTTTCATATCCGGCGGTGGCGTCTCCGATATTTATGTTGTCATGGCGCGAACGGGCGAGGGCGGGCCTCGGGGCATATCCTGCATCGTCGTTGAGAAAGGCACGCCTGGCCTGACCTTCGGCGCGCAGGAAAAGAAGCTCGGCTGGAAGACGCAGCCGACCGCCATGGTGATCTTCGAGAATTGCCGCGTGCCGGTCGCGAACCGTATCGGTGCCGAAGGGCAGGGTTTCAAGATCGCGATGGCCGGCCTCGACGGCGGTCGGTTGAATATCGGAGCTTGCTCGATTGGTGGTGCGCAATTCTGTCTTGATCGTACCGTCGATTACATGAAAGAGCGCCGGCAGTTCGGATCCAGACTCGCTGATTTTCAGGCGCTGCAATTCCGTGTTGCCGACTATGCGACCGAGATTGAGGCTGCGCGCCTGCTACTGCAACGTGCGGCGGTC
>DASSSM010000152.1:0-5129 GCA_035708425.1 Pseudolabrys sp. | reverse complement strand
GCGACCGTGATGACCGCAAGCGACAGGAAGTGAAGGATGCGCAGCACGTCGAGATTGGTCTTGTCGATCGGATAGATCGCCTCTCCAACGAATTTCGGCACATAGACCGCCAGGCGCGGAAAATACCAAGTCATCGCGATGCAGAACGCAAATACGAGATAGGCGATGGCAAGCCCAACCACGAATCGCGAATTGATCCAGCGTGACAGGTTCTGCGCGCCGCCGAGCGCGCACCAGGCGCCGAACACGAACAGCAGCTGCCAGGCAAACGGATTGAAGACCCATGTCCCGCTTGGCCATGCAGGAAGGTTCCACTCGAAGAACCACATCAGGACATAAAGGACTGCCGACGAGATCAACGCGACCGACGGCGCGCGCAGCAACAGCCAGAGCATCGGCGGGAACCAGGCGAGAAGCAGGATGTAGAGCGGCAGCACATCCATATTCACCGGCTTGAACTTGAGAAGCAGCGCCTGGAAAATGGTCACATCGGGATTTTTCAGGAAATCGAGAACGCCCATTTCTTCGCTGTAAAGCGGGTTGTCGAAGCTGTTCGCGACATAGGCGATTTCGGCGAGGTAGATCGCCAACAGGAACACGTGTGCAATGTAGACCTGCCAGGCGCGCTTGAGCACGCGCGCCGAGGCAATGACAAAGCCGTGTTGCCGCATCGCCCGGCCATAGACGAACGCCGCCGTGTAGCCTGAGATGAAGACGAAAATCTCTGTCGCGTCGCTGAAGCCGTAATTGCGGATCGTGACCCAACTCACCGCGTTGGACGGAATGTGGTCAAGAAAGATCAGCCAAAGCGCGATACCGCGGAACAAATCAAGCCGGAGATCGCGTTCCGTCGAAACCGGGGCCATGTGCGGCTTTTCTTTTGAGTGCTCTTTCGGCAATAATCGCGGACATCAAGCGAATGGCAAGCCCCGGCTGAGTAAATTGTACGGCATGGCGATGTATCGGGCCGTAACCCGCAAGATCGAAGTCACGGTTACCCCCCGGTTCATCTCGGAGCGGTCGTCGCCGAGCAACGGGTATTTCTTCTGGGCCTACACCATCAACATCACGAACCTTGGTGCGGAGACCGTGCAGCTAAAGACCCGGCACTGGCGCATCACCGATGCGCAGGGCCGGCTGCAAGAAGTCAAAGGGCCGGGCGTGGTGGGCGAAGAGCCGGTGCTCAAGCCGACTGAATCGTTCGAGTACACCAGCGGCGTTCCGTTGCCGACGCCGTCCGGCTTCATGGTGGGAAGCTACGGCATGGTGACCCTGGCGGGAGAGCATTTCGACATTGAAATCCCCGCCTTTTCGCTCGATTCATCCCACGCCGAGCGGACCATCAACTAGATTTTGCCCCGACATCGGCCGGGGCAAATTCATAGTTGGCGCTGCAAAATTCGCAGGTGACGGAAATCTTGCCATCCTCGACCATGTGGTCGCGGTCGTCCTGCGAAAAGCTCTTCAGCATGGCTTCGACATTTCCGCGCGAGCACGAGCATTCCGCGCGCAACGGGCTGGCGCGGAAGACGCGAACGCCCGGCTCGTGGAACAGCCGGTAAACCAACCGCTCGCTCGACAGCGAGGGATCGATCAACTCGAGATCCTCGACGGTCGAAATCAGCGCCTGACCTTCCACCCAGGCTTCGTCTTCCTCAATCGCATGCGGCGCAGTGCCTTCGGGCGCATCGCCAGGATCGAGATCGGCGACACGCGCGCGTTCCGGCGCCTTTGGCAGGAATTGCAGCATCATGCCGCCGGCGCGCCAACGGTGCCGCGTCCCGCCTGCCTCTGCGCGGAGTTCTTCGGCAACCGCAAGGCGCACGCGCGTCGGAATCTGTTCCGAGCGCAGAAAATATTCGTGGGCGACGTCCTCCAGCGAGCTGCCGTCGAGCGCGACGAGACCCTGATAGCGGCTCATGTCGGGGCCCTGGTCGATCGTCATTGCAAGATGACCCTTGCCGAGCAATGCGCCGCCGCCGGTGTCGCCGGATGCGATTGCCGCCGCTACACGACTTTTGTCAAAATGCGCGCAGGCGCGCACCTTGTCAGGCGTGATGAAATCCACGACCAGCATCCGAACCGGGCCATCGCTCCGCGTCTGCAGGATGAACCGGCCGTCAATTTTCACCGCCGAACCCAGCATAACTGTCAACACGATGGCCTCACCCAGGAGCTTTGCCACCGGCTGCGGATAGGCATGGCGTGCGAGAATTTCGTCCACGGCTGGCCCGAGCCGGACCACCCGCCCACGCAGATCGAGTTTGGCCACTTCGAACGGCATGACGGTGTCGTCGGCCGTAGTCGCAGACGGCGCGCGGGATGGGATGGCCATCTGGGGATCGGTCATGGGCCCTATGTAGCGTTCAACTGCCGGAATGCGAGGTTCCCCCGAGCGGGCCGGCTATGCGCAACACCGCAGTCAGCGACGGCCGACGCCTCAGGCGTCGGCGTGCAAGCACCAGGCCAGGAGGCCCTTCTGTGCGTGCAGCCGGTTCTCGGCTTCATCGAAGACCACCGACTGCGGACCGTCGATGACCTCATCGGTCACCTCCTCGCCGCGGTGCGCGGGCAGGCAATGCATGAACAGCGCATCCGGTCTGGCCTTGGCCATCAAGCGGGCATTGACCTGATACCGCTTGAGGATGTTGTGCCGCAGCTTGCCGTCGCGGTCGCCCATCGACACCCAGGTATCGGTCACCACGCAGTCCGCATCCTTGACCGCGGCATCCGGATCGTCGCCGATCAAGATAGCGGCGCCAGACGATTTGACCCAGTCCATCAGCCATTTTTTCGGCCGCAGCTCGCCCGGTGTCGCCACCCGCAGCTGGAAATCGAAACGTTCGGCGGCGTGCATCCAGCTCGCCAGCACGTTGTTGGCATCGCCGCTCCAGGCAACCGTGCGCCCGCGGATCGGCCCGCGCTTTTCCTCGTACGTCATGACATCGGCCAGCACCTGGCAGGGATGCGAGCGGCGAGTCAGCCCGTTGATAACCGGAATCGTTGCGTGCCGCGCGAGTTCATGCACGGCCTCGTGATCGAGGATCCGGATCATGATCGCATCGACGTAGCGCGACAGAACCCGCGCCGTATCGGCAAGCGTTTCGCCGCGTCCCAGTTGCATTTCCTGGGCCGTAAGCAGGATGGCCTCGCCGCCCAATTGGCGCATGGCGACATCAAATGAGACGCGGGTGCGGGTCGACGGCTTGTCAAACACCATGGCCAAAGTCTTACCGGCGAGCGGCGACGCAATCTGGCCTTTGGCGCGCGCGGCTTTCATGGCCCGGCTCCTGTCTATCAGGCCAGCCAGGACCGGCTTCGGAATATCCGTGAGATCGAGGAAATGCCGGACGCCGTTCGCCGTCATGACGCCACCTTCGCCGTCCGTGCATGCGTCTGCGCGAGCCGCGCGCAGGCGCGATCGATCCTGGCGACAGCTTCTGAAATTTCCTCCTCGCCGATAATCAACGGCGGCAGAAGACGCACGACGTTGTCGCCTGCGCCGACGGTGAGCAGCTTTTCCGCGCGCAGCTCGTCGACCATTTCGGACGCTTGCGGGATCATGCGTAGGCCAATCAGAAGACCTTCGCCGCGCACCTCCGCGATCACCGACGCATACCGGTCTTTCAGCTCGGCGAGGCGCTGCTTAAGCAACAACGCATTCTTTCGCACGCGGTCGAGAAATTCGGGGTCGGTCATGATGTCGAGCGTGGCGTTACCAACCGCCATCGCGAGTGGATTGCCGCCGAAGGTCGTGCCGTGCGTTCCGACGGTCATCCCCTTCGAGGCTTCGGTCGTTGCGAGGCATGCGCCGACCGGAAAACCGCCGCCAAGCGCCTTCGCAATCGCCATGACGTCGGGCTTAACGCCGCTGCGCTCATAGGCGAACATTTCGCCTGAGCGGACAAAGCCGGTCTGTATTTCGTCAAATACCAGCAGGAGCCCATGCTGGTCGCAAAGCTGACGGAGCGCGCGCAGGAATGTCGGCGGCGCGACCCGCACGCCGCCTTCGCCCTGGATGGGCTCGATAAGAATCGCAGCCGTCGCCGGCCCGATCGCGCGCTTGACCGCTTCAAGGTCACCAAACGGCACCTGATCGAAGCCGTCGACCGGCGGTCCGAAGCCTTCCAGATATTTCTTGTTACCGGTTGCGGCGATTGCAGCCAAAGTGCGCCCATGGAAGGCGCCTTCAAATGTGATGATGCGATAGCGCTCGGGCTTGCCGGAGGCCGACTGATACTTGCGCACCATCTTGATCGCGCACTCGATCGCCTCGGCGCCGGAATTCTGGAAGAACACAGTGTCGGCAAAGCTGATCGCGCACAGCCTGTCAGCGAGCCTTTCGCCTTCCGGGATGCGGAAAAGATTGGAGACGTGCCAGACCTTGTGCGCCTGCTTGGTGAGCGCGTCGGCCAGGTGCGGGTGCGCGTGGCCCAGCGCATTGACGGCAACGCCGGCGGTGAAATCCAGGTACCGATCGCCTTCGGCCGTGAACAGCCATGCGCCCTCGCCTCGCTCGAACGCGAGATCGACGCGCGCATATGTCGGCAATAGATGCGAGCTCACAGCACTTTCTTTCGTCGAACGTATCGGTTTGCGCGTGGTCTTGTTCAAACCGTATCCGCTTTTCGGCACCACGCGCGCGCCGAAAAGAAATGTGCCGCCTCGCCGGGCGGCACTTTTTTCATTCTATTGCCCGACCTTGCGCTGTCAACACAGCGAACGGCCCGCTGAATCCCTGACTCAATTGCGCCGCAACCGCAGATTCTAAGGGAAAAACTGTTGGTAGCTGGACGGAGAGCACTGTGAGCGCTTGCACGGGAGTCACTGCCTATTGTAGCGTCTTGGTCAGGTAGTACGACATCTCGTGCTACGGGGCTTCTTGTACATTCCTGACGCGTACGCGTCTGGCGCTCGATGGTGCGCCCGACGACGGGGTTGGATTCCATCCAAGACCTTGAGGCCTAAGGAGAAAACCAAATGAGCTGGACGGACGAGCGGGTCGAGCTCCTGAAGAAGTTATGGGCGGACGGCCTGTCCGCCAGCCAAATCGCGGCCGAACTCGGCGGCATCACCCGTAATGCCGTCATCGGCAAGGTCCACCGGCTCGGGCTTTCCGGCCGGGCCAA
>DASSSM010000151.1:0-7169 GCA_035708425.1 Pseudolabrys sp. | reverse complement strand
ATCTCCCGCATCGTTTCGGCTGCGTCTCTGACTTGGGCTCACAAATTGGGAAGGTGCCATCCCCATGCCTTTTGAAACCAAACATGCAACAAACCTGACGGCGGGGGAATGATGGTGCTGCCGGTGTGGATTGAACACACGACCTCCCCCTTACCAAGGGGGTGCTCTACCACTGAGCTACGGCAGCGAGAGTGCGTACGGGCCGCCAGATGCGGCGGCGTAAAACGCGGCGGAAACTGCCACACGGTCCCCCGTGACGCAAGGCGATGGCGGCAAAGTTGCAACGCCGGGTGACAGGCCGATAATGCCGCCGCGATGGAAAATGAGAAGTCCGGCAAAGACAAGAAATCCGACAGCCGCAGTCGGCGCCTGGCCGACGAACTGCGTGAAAATCTGCGCCGGCGTAAGGCGCAGGAGCGCGGCCGGAAGGCGCCTGCAGCCGGTGAAGGCACTAAGCGGCCCGGCTTGCCGCCTCGCGGCGGTTAAACGGTCCAAATAAGTGGTTTTCCGGCACCGGACTTTCGCCGCAATTCCCCGGCGAAGGTGCTAGCCTGCCTTGGAAAGGCTTGCACCAAGGTAATGGCGGTTCCTACATCGGATCTGCGAGCGTTCTGAGGGCTAGCGGGGGCGGCATGGATCGGATCCGGATCGTTGGCGGGCAGCGTCTGAACGGAGCCATTCCGATCTCGGGCGCAAAGAATGCAACGCTCCCGTTGATGATCGCCAGTCTGCTTACCGAGGACACGTTGATCCTCGAAAATGTTCCGCGGCTCGCCGACGTCATCCAGCTTCAGCGCATTCTCGGCAATCACGGCGTCGACGTCATGATCGCCGGCAAGCGGCAGGGTGACGATCCCAATCAGGGCCGCACCATCCATATTTCCGCAAAGCACATCGTGGATACGACCGCGCCTTACGAGCTTGTTTCGAAAATGCGTGCGAGCTTCTGGGTCGTGGCGCCGCTGCTTGCGCGCATGGGCGAAGCCAAGGTCTCGATGCCGGGTGGTTGCGCGATCGGCACGCGGCCGGTCGACCTCCTGATCATGGCGCTCGAGAAGCTCGGCGCCGACATCGAGGTCGAAGGCGGCTACGTCATCGCACGCGCAAAAAAGGGCTTGCGCGGCGGCGAGTTCGCCTTTCCAAAAGTGACCGTCGGCGGCACTCATACCGCGTTGATGGCGGCATCGCTCGCCAACGGCACCACGGTGATCGACAACGCCGCGCGCGAGCCGGAAATCGTCGACGTCGCCGACTGCCTGAACAAAATGGGCGCGAAGGTTTCGGGCGCGGGCACCTCACGGATCGTGATCGAAGGCGTGCCAACGTTGCACGGCGCGCGCCATGCGGTGCTGCCCGACCGGATCGAGACCGGTACCTATGCAATGGCCGTGGCCATGACCGGTGGCGACGTCCTGCTTCAGAATGCACGCCCCGAGCTGCTGCAGTCGGCGCTCGATGTCCTCGCGCAGACCGGCACCAGCGTGACGCCGACCAACGAAGGCATCCGCATTGTCCGCAACGGGGGAGGCCTTGAGCCTGTCGAAGTGACCACCGCGCCGTTTCCGGGTTTCCCGACCGACCTGCAAGCGCAGCTGATGGCTCTGATGACGTGCGCCAAAGGCACGTCGCATATTACCGAGACCATTTTCGAGAACCGTTTCATGCACGTTCAGGAACTGGCGCGGCTCGGGGCGCACATCCAGCTCGACGGCGATACCGCCACGATCGAAGGCGTCGAACGATTGAAGGGCGCCCCGGTGATGGCGACCGACCTGCGTGCGTCGGTGTCTCTCGTCATCGCCGCGCTTGCCGCCGAAGGCGAGACCATGGTCAACCGGGTCTATCATCTCGACCGCGGCTTCGAGCGGCTCGAGGAAAAGCTCGTGCGTTGCGGGGCGGCGATCGAGCGCATCAGCGCCTAGACGAAATCCCTTCGCTCGGTCACGATCCGCCCGCGATCGGGGGGATGGCCGTGGCTGACATTAAGGTAATGAGTGCGGGCGCCGTGAAGACGATGGTCACGGCCCTCGGCGCTGAGTTCGAGCGCGAGAGCGGCAACAAGCTCAATCTGAATTTCGGCACCGCGGGCTCGCTGCGCGAGCGGATCAAGAACGGAGAGGTTTCCGACCTCGTCGTCCTGTCGGAATCCGCAATTGCCGAACTGGAAAAACTCGGCCTTGTCGTGCCGGGAAGCAGCGCCGATCTAGGCCGCACCGTCACCGGGGTCATCGTGCGCGAGGGTGCGCCCGAACCCGACATTTCAACGCCCGATGCATTCAAGCAGGCTTTATTGGAAGCGCGCTCGGTTGCCTATACGGATCCGAAGGCCGGCGGCTCCGGCGGCATCATGTTCTCTGCGCTGCTGCAGAAGCTTGGGATCGCCGACGAGGTCAATAAGAAGGCGGTGCTCGGAAAAGGCGGCCACGACGTGGCGGTGTTGGTTGCCGAAGGCCGCGCCGAGCTTGGGACCACCTTCATCAGCGAAGTCCTGCCAGTGCGGGGCGCCAGGGTCGTTGGTCCGTTGCCGGGCCACCTGCACACCGCCAATACTTATACAGCGGCAATTCATGCGAGCGCCGCCTCGCGTGCGGGGGCTGAAGCCTTGCTGCGCAAGCTTACCGACCCCGCGACGCGCGGCCGCTATACGGCGGCTGGGCTGGAGCCGGCATTCTGATTTCCCGCCATCTTGCGCGGCGAAAAAGGCTTGCCTAATTACGGCGGGAGGGGAGCGCGAGCGCCATGGACCAGCTGAAATTCGTGGTCCTCGACGAAGAGGATCTTGAAGTAGCCTCCACCCACCTGCAGGACGCGGTGGTCAGGGTCTCGGACATCCTGTGGCGGCCGCAGGAGAAGCGCGTCGTCGTTGCCCTTAACCGCTTTGACTGGGAGGGGGCGCAAGGCGACAATCCGGAATTCCGGCGGCGGCGGGCCGCCCTGCGGTTCGAGCGCGTTTTGAGTTGCAAATGCCGGCAGGTCGATCCCGCGCACAAAGATGACGTTCTCAATCTTCTGGCGGTGGAATTCAGCGAGACCGAGGCGCCGTCCGGCGTCGTCCTGCTCGAGTTCTCAGGCGGCGCCACGGTGCGGCTGGAAGTCGAATGCCTTGAGGCTGAATTGGCCGACCTTGGGTCAAGCTGGACGACGGGTCATTGCCCGGCCCACGCTGAGATCGGTGACGGGCAGGGCAAGTCAAAACGGCCCTGATTAAGCATTTTTCGGTGGCGTCGAGGGTTGACGCCAGCACGCGCATCACCCATTGACCTTGTCGACCGGGCCGCCCCGGCAGGATCAGGTCATGCCCCTTCGTCTGGACAGCCAAAGCGCGGATTTCGCGGACCGGTTTCGGAGTCTGCTTGCGCTCAAACGCGAGGCCGCACAGGACGTCGAGGAGGCCGTTCGCGTCATCATTGCGGATGTCGTGGCGCGCGGCGACCGTGCGCTGTTCGAGTTGACCACCAGGTTTGATCGTGTCGATCTTGCAAAGATCGGATTGCGCGTGGCAACCGCGGAGATCGACGCCGCCGAAAAATCCTGTGATGAAAATGCGATCGCCGCACTCAAGGTCGCGCGCGACAGGATTGATGCGTATCACCGGCGACAAAAACCCAGCGACGACCGCTTCACCGACTCTCTCGGTGTCGAGATGGGCGCAAAATGGACCGCCATCGAAGCTGTCGGGCTTTACGTGCCCGGCGGCACGGCCGCCTATCCGTCATCGGTCCTGATGAATGCAGTGCCGGCGAAGGTTGCCGGTGTCTCCCGGTTGGCGATGGTCGTTCCGGCGCCCGACGGCAAACTCAACCCGCTGGTGCTTGCCGCGGCGCGCCTGGCCGGCGTCGACGAGATTTACCGCGTCGGCGGCGCACAGGCGGTTGCTGCGCTGGCCTATGGCACCGACAGCATTGCGCCGGTGGCCAAAATCGTCGGGCCCGGAAATGCATATGTTGCGGCCGCAAAGCGGCTGGTGTTCGGCAAGGTTGGCATCGACATGGTCGCCGGTCCGTCCGAGGTCCTGATCCTGGCCGACAAGACGGCCAATGCCGACTGGATTGCCGCCGACCTGCTCGCGCAGGCCGAGCATGATACCAGTGCGCAGTCGATCCTGATCACGGACGATGCCGATCTCGGCGACCGCGTCGAAAAGGCCGTCCAATCGCAGCTCAAGACGCTGCCGCGAGCGAAAGTCGCCGGTGCGTCATGGAGCGATTTCGGCGCAGTCATCGTCGTGCGCAGGCTTGACGATGCGATCGCGCTTGTCGATCAGCTCGCGCCCGAGCATCTCGAAATTCTCGGCGAGGATCCGGAGCGCCTGGTGAAACGAATCCGCAACGCGGGCGCAATCTTCATCGGGGCACACACGCCGGAGGCGATCGGGGACTACGTTGCGGGTTCCAACCATGTGCTGCCGACCGCGCGCTCGGCGAGATTTTCGTCCGGCCTGGGCGTGCTCGATTTCATGAAGCGCACTTCCTTGCTCAAATGCGGGCCGGAGCAATTGCGCGCGCTCGGACCGGCGGCGATCACGCTCGGCGAGGCGGAGGGTTTGAGCGCCCACGCGCGCTCGGTGTCGATACGCCTCAACCAGAAATGAGCGCGGCAAAATCAGCGTCGGCAGGAGCGAAACGGCGCTTGGCCGCCGTGGTTCTCGACGAGGAATCGATCGGCCGTTCCAACCCTGACGTCGAGCACGAGCGCCAGGTGGCGATCTATGACCTGCTCGAGCAGAACTCCTTCGCGCCCATCGGGCACGAGAGCGGCCCCTACACGCTGCACCTGAGCATCAACGGCAATCGCCTGGTGTTCGACATCCGGCAGGAAGACGGAACGCCGGTGGTCGCGCATCTGTTTTCGCTCACGCCGCTGCGCCGGATTGTCAAGGACTACTACATGATCTGCGATAGCTACTATCAGGCCATCCGCACCGCGACGCCCGACAAGATCGAGGCGATCGACATGGGCCGCCGCGCGATTCACAACGACGGCTCGCGCATCCTGATGGAGCGACTCAAGGGCAAGGTGACGGTGGACATCGATACGGCGCGCCGGTTGTTCACGCTGATCTGCGTGCTGCACTGGAAGGGCTGACGCATGATCCCGAAAAGCATGTCCTCGACCTGGATCGGGGATGGATGCCGGTTTCCCGCCTTCGCGAAGCCCGCTCCGGCGGGCGAAGCAAGGTCGGAAAAGATCATGCTTAGGGAATAGGAAACGGATGGCTGCGCCTGAGCGCCCGTCGCGTCCTCACGCGGTGCTGTTCGCCTGCGGCATGAACTCCGTGCGCTCGCCGATGGCGGCGGCCTTGATGCGGCAGATGCTCGGCACGAATGTCTATGTCGGTTCGGCCGGCGTGCAGAAGGGTGAACTCGATCCTTTTGCGGTCGCGGCGATGGAGGAGGTCGGCATCGACATTTCCCGGCATAAGCCGATTACGTTCGAGGAACTGGACGACCTGGAAGGCCTCAACTTCGACCTGATCGTGACGCTTTCGCCGCCCGCCCATCACAGGGCGCTGGAATTGACCCGCACGGTTCCAGCCGAAGTGGAATATTGGCCGACGGTCGACCCGACCGGCACGGAGGGCAGCCGTGAGCAGCGGCTCAACGCCTACCGCGAGGTGCGCGACCAGCTTACGGCGCGCATCCGCGAGCGCTTCGGACGGCCAAGCGGCGGGAATGAATGACGCCTCCTTTCCGCTCGGGTTGTGAATATGGGCCTATTCCGTTAGGTTCCGCGCCCTTGTAGTTTTTCTCCAACGCATCCATTGGCGCTCCGGGCAGATGATCGGCCGTCCCAAATTCGTGCTTGCTTCCGGCTCGCCGCGCCGTCTTGCTCTCATCAATCAGGTCGGGATTGAGCCGGATGCGCTCAAGCCCACCGATCTCGATGAAACGCCGCACCGCGGCGAGATTCCGCGCGCCTACGCCACGCGCCTTGCGCACGCCAAGGCGTCGGCTGCTCTTGAAAACGTGAAGCTCGACGACACCTTGCGCGGCGCCTATGTGCTGGCCGCGGACACCGCAGTCGCGGTTGGCCGGCGCATCCTGCCGAAAGCGGAACTTCTTGAAGAAGCGGCGCAATGTTTGCGCCTTCTCTCCGGCCGCAATCATCGCGTCTACACCGCAATTTGTCTGGTCACACCGAAAGAAGCCTTTCGCCAGCGCCTGGTGGAAACGCGCGTGCGCTTCAAGCGTCTGACGGAAGAAGACATCGAAGCCTACCTCGCATCGGGCGAATGGCGCGGAAAGGCGGGCGGCTACGCGGCGCAGGGAATCGCGGGATCCTTCATGGTGAAGATCGTCGGCTCTTACACCAACGTCGTCGGTCTGCCGCTCTACGAGGTCATGACTTTGCTCGGCGGTGAAGGCTATCCGGTCCGCTTCGGCTGGCTGAACCCGGTCTGACGGCCTACATGAGTTTTGTTCGATAACCGGAAATTTTGTTCCGTCATGAACGAGATCGACCGCAAAACATCCGCCGTGCGGTCCTGCCCGATCTGCGGCAAGCCGGTCGAGCCGGCTTTCAAGCCATTCTGCTCCAAGCGCTGCGCGGACATTGACCTCAACCGCTGGCTCTCCGGCGTCTACACGATCCCCGCCAAGGACGAGGAAGACGAAGACGGCGAGCGGCCGGCCGAGGGCGAGGCGGGCGATCGATGAGTGCGCAAGCCGGGCAGTGGCCTGATCAGTTGTTTGAGACGATCAAGCGCGGCGGCGTGCGCCAGGTCGGCTACGTGCCCGACGCTGGCCATGCCCGGTTGATCGATCGCTGCCGCGCCGATCCGGATATCCACGATGTCGTTCTGACGACGGAAGAAGAGGGGATTGCCCTCGCTGCGGGTGCCTGGCTCGGCGGGCAGCGCGCCGCGCTGCTGATGCAATCGAGCGGCCTCGGCAATTGCATCAACATGCTGTCGCTGGCCCGCACTTGCCGCTTTCCCCTGCTGTTGCTGATCACGATGCGCGGCGAATGGGAGGAGTTCAATCCGTGGCAGGTGCCGATGGGATCGATCGTCGATCCGGTCCTTAAGCTGTGCGAAGCTGAAGTCTACCGGGTTCGCGAGCCCGGCGAGGTGGCCGGCATCGCCGAGCGTGCCGTCCAGCAGACTTTCGGCGATGAGCGAATCGTCGCCATGGTGCTCTCGCAGCAGCTGATTGGCAGGAAGGTCTGGA
>DASSSM010000150.1:0-2534 GCA_035708425.1 Pseudolabrys sp. | reverse complement strand
GCGATCGCCGCCCGTCAGGCGGCGGACTATGAGGCCGATATCAAGAAGTATGAGGCACGGTCCAAGGAAACCCGCGCCAAGGCCGAGGCGCTGGAGAAGGAATATGACCGCCTCAATTTCCGCGACGACCAGTTCGACATGTCCGACGCGTTCATGTCGATCGCAATTGCAGTGGCGGCAGTCGCGGCCCTGGTCGACAGCTTTTGGCTTCTGTACGTCGCCTGGGCCTCGGGCGCCGTCGGTTTCGGCTTCGGCATTGCAGGATTCCTGGGCCTGAATTTTCGTCCGGAGTGGCTGGCCCAGCTGTTAGGCACCTGAAATTACAAGATTTTTTCTGCTTTGAACCTCCGGCGCTCCACCCGCGACCAAAGGGTATGCGGCCGCTTTGGCCGCCCCCGATTCAAAAGGATGGAGAGAGCCATGTTGACCAAGTCGAAATTCACCGGTGCCGCGCTCGCGACTCTCGCGCTCGTAGGCTGCCTCGTTGCAACAAGCGGAAACGCCCAAGCCCATCCCCGTTTTGGTGTCGGTCTTGGTATCGGCATTGCCACTGGCGCGGTGATCGGTGCCGCCGTCGCATCCGGCGCCTATGCGAGCCCGGTCTACAGCTGCCGCTACGTCGAGCGCTACGACCGCTGGGGCAACATTCGCCTGATCAAGGTCTGCGACGCCTACTGATCGCAAGGTTGAGATCGGCGCCTGCCTCCCGTCCATCCTCGCGCCGATCCCACACGACCCGCCCGGCTCTGTCCCCGTCCGGGCGGGTCACTTTTTCTATTCTGAGCGTGTTGCGGACATGCACGCGCGATGTTGTGATGCGCCGACAATAAGCATGGCACGGAAGGACGGGCGGCAATGAAGGCCATGTTCCGGTGGTTGGCAACGATCGCCACCTGCCTATTGCCGGCTGCGGCCATGGCGGCCGGTGGAGCCTTCTTCGTCGACGACGCACTGATCGGCAAGCCCGGCGAGTGCAAGGTCGAATCCTGGGTATCGATTGCAAGCAATCACGATTTTCTTGCGGTTACCCAGCCTGCCTGTGTGATCAACGCGGGTATACCGGTCGAGGCAGGCGCAACGCTCGTGCGCACGCGCAGCGACGGCGAGTGGTCTACGAGCGCTGGACCGAAGGCCAAGATCAATATCATTCCTCTCGGCGACCAGGGCTTTGCGCTCGGTCTCTCGGGAAACACACTGTGGAACCTGAACACGGGTCAGAATATTGGCAGCAACATCAATGTGCCTTTCACGATCCAGGCAACCAAGGATCTTCGCATCAACATCAATGGCGGCTGGCTGTACAATGCCGTCGCGCGCGTGAACTACGGAAGCTACGGCGCCGGCTTCGAGTGGAATTTCGTGCAGCCGCTGACCTTGATCGGCGAGGTGTTTGGACTGGCCGGACCACAGCAGGACGTTCGTAGTGTCACCGAGCCTCGCGCGCAACTAGGGTTGCGCTGGACGCCCGTTGAAGCGTTCGACATCGATGTCATTTATGGACGCAACATCACTGGCGAAAATGCAAATTGGTTCACATTGGGCCTGAATCTGCGATTTTGATTGTAAATCTGTTCTGCCGCTAGCAGCGGCGTCCACGCGCATTCCTTACTGGCGGAGCTCTTGCCGGACAATTGCGGCGCCGGCGACCATCGCCTGCATTTTTCCAAAGGCCACGTCGCGCGGCAGATATTTCATGCCGCAATCAGGGGCGATCACGATACGCTCGGCCGGCACATGCGGGAGCGCCTTTCGAATGCGCCCGGCGACAATCTCGGGCGTCTCAATTGCCATATCCGATAAATCGATAACGCCAAGAATAATCGTCTTTGATGGAAGCTTTTCCAGCACCTTGAGATCGAGCTTGGGCTGAGCTGCCTCAATCGACACTTGCGCGGCGCGCGAGCCCTCGAGCTCCGGCAGGAAGGAATAGCCGGTCGGTTTGTCGTGCACGACGGCCGCGTAACCGAAGCACAAATGCACAGCGACGGTGCCGGTGATGCCGTCGAGGGCGCGATCAAGCGCGTTCAGCCCGTACTCGCGCGCCTTTTCGGGATGCTGCTGCATCCAGGGCTCGTCGATCTGCACGATGTCGGCACCGGCGGCGAAGAGGTCCTTGATCTCTTCGTTGACCGCGGCCGCATAGTCGAGTGCCATCGCTTCGTCGGATTTGTAGAACTCGTTCTGCGCCTGTTTCGACATCGTGAACGGGCCCGGCACCGTCATCTTTATGGTCTTCTTCGTGTGCGCACGAAGGAATTGCAGGTCGCGCAGCTGGACCGGATGCTTACGCCGGACTTTTCCGGTGACGCGCGGCACCGGGATCGGCTTGCCGCTCCGGTTGAGCGTCGAGCCGGGATTCTCGGTATCGACGCCTTCGAGTGCGGTGGCAAACCGGTTTGAATAGCTTTCGCGGCGCTGCTCGCCATCCGTGATGATGTCGAGGCCCGCGTTTTCCTGGTCCTGGATCGCCAGATGCGTCGCCTCGTCCTGCTTCGCCTCGAGCTGCTTCGGATCGACCAGCCACAAATCGTCCA
>DASSSM010000149.1:0-3250 GCA_035708425.1 Pseudolabrys sp. | reverse complement strand
AGTTCGGGAAACAGTGCTTTACCGAAATTATCGGCGAGACCAACCAGCAACGCACCGATCGCTGCGCCGCCGAGAGAGCCCATACCTCCGATGATGACGACCGCAAATGCGATCGGCAACATCTCGAAATCGAGGCCTGGATACACACCCAGGAAGGCCCCGCCGATCACGCCGCCGAGCGCGGCCATGCCGGCACCCAGCGCGAAGATCAGCATCGAAATCTTGTTGGTGTCGATGCCGACGCCGCGCGCCATCTGCGCATCGTCCACGGTAGCGCGCACCGCGGCACCCATTCGCGTCTTTTCCATCGCCAACCAAAGCACGATACCGATGACAAGGGCTCCGACGATCATGAACAGCCGGTAAAGCGGCAGATAGGTGCCACCGATAACGAGACTTTGCGTCAACGCGCTTGGCGGCTGGATGTCGAAATTGTTGCCGCCCCAGATGTCGAGCGCGGCCTGTTGAAACAAGAACGCGAAGCCCACAGTCATCAAGACCTGTCGCAACACGTCGGCTTCGATTGCAACGGCCGATATACGTTGCAAAACCAGGAAAATCGGAATGGCCAGGACAATCACGACCAGTGTGACCTGAATGATGGCGCCGATCTCGCCGGGCAGCAGTCGCGGCAGGATCGGGCCGATCAGCAGCCGGATCACAAGCGCGATCCCAAGCGCGATTACGGCGTCGCGCACGAGCTTGGCGCGGCCTTCCGGCCGCAGGAACAAGCGCTCCATGATCAAGCCAACGACAGCGATGGTGAGCGCCGCAATTGGTATGGACAGCAGCCAGGATCCGGTGGTTCCAATGACGGAGAGGGCGACGTAGCCGCCGAGCAAAAAATAGGAGCCGTGCGAAAGATTGACAATGCGCATCACACCGAAGATCAGCGACAGGCCGGCCCCGACGAGGAAAAGCAACGCGCCGTACGAGATGCCGTTGAAGGCCTGAACCACCCAGAATTGCGTACCCATTCCCCCCTTGGTCCTTCTGTTGGGCCGAAGGTTGCTGCGAAGCTTACCTTAGGTCCGATACGAATGAACACCCCAAATGGCCGCACACGCAGGTGTAAGGCTGCGTCATCTCGCATTCGCTCACACGCATGACATTATTTTCGCCCGCTTGCCCGCTTTTTCAGCGGAATGATAGGCAGCAGCAGGTAAGGCGACTTGCCGCGGCCAAAATGCAGGCTAGTGGTGCCGCTGAAAATAGCCGGCGGCCGGTCGCGCGGGTCATCATGCAGAAACGGGCCGCAACCCTTCAGTTCGTTCTTGAAGTTTGACAACTTGCCGCCGCTTGCCCCGCCGTATTCATAGTCCTTGCCGCGGATCGACAGCCCGACACGGTAACTGGCCGGAACGACAATTGACGTCGGCCAGATCTCGACGTCGAGTTCTACGACCTGATTCTTTTTCAAAGGCTGCTTTTCATCGTGCGTGTGATAAGGCCGATACGGCTTCGACAACTTCTTGTCGAGCTTGCGGTGAGACGCACGCAACCAACCTTGTCCGATCGGGGTGTGCGGGTCGATTGCGCCCTGGAATACGATTTCCTTGAGATCGCCGGTGAACACGCGCAGCACGACGAAAAAATCGGCGTCCGAGGTCGAGGAGGAAGCAAACAGTTTAAGCGCAGACGGTCCGGTGATCTCCGTCTCTTTGGCGAGCGGCGGCGTAAGAAAAGTCAAACCGTCGCTCATTGCCGCAAATTTCAGTTGCGCGGTTCCCGGCGATCTTTTGGTCGTCAGCATCATCGCTGACGGGTCGAGATAGAATTTTGTCCATCGTGTGCGCTTGAGCGGCCATTCGCTTTCGGCGCGCGGCACAAACTTGTCGACATGCCGTACCTGCAGCAACACCTTCGGTTGTTTCGCCCAGCCTTCTTTCTTGCCGTGCAGGAAATAGTCGAAAAAACGCAGCTGCTGCTCGCGTCCGTAGTCGGTGTAGAAATGTGTCCAGTGCTCGATGCCGTGCGCCTCCAGCCATTTCTGCCTGGAGGCGGCGCGCACGTATCCTTCGAAATTGCCACGCGGGTGCAGTCCCTGGCCGCCCCAATTGGCGGCGGAAAATAGCGGCGTGACGATCTTGTCCCATTTTGCCGATCGCGCCCTATGATAGTCGTCGTCCAGCGGATGCGACGCGATCTCGGTGCCGAAGTCGGAGCGGGTTCTCGCGAGTTCTGATTCCGACAACGTCTCCGGTCCGCACACCAGTTCACTGTGCACGCGGCTGCGCCTGCCGCGTTCGCCGGCGCCGTACTGGACGGTCTTGACCTGCATGTCGTACCAGTTTTCCCAGAAGGTCGAGAGCATGCCGCCGTGATGCGTCATATCGCGGTACCAGTCGGCAGCACCTTCCCAGATGCACATGGCGGCAAGATGCGGCGGCTGCAGCGATGCGACTTGCCACTGGTTGATGCCGTAATACGAAATTCCATTGAGCCCGACTTTTCCATTCGACCACGGTTGCACGCCTGCCCACTCGATGCAGTTGTAGAAATCTTTCGTCTCGCGTGGGGAGAAATGATCGATGAAGCCCGGCGAGCATCCGACGCCGCGCGAGTCGACACGCACGCACATGTTATCGTGCGGCACCCACTTTTCCGGATCGACCACTTCCCAGCTTTGATAGAGATTGCTCGACCCGGCGGTCACGTCAGGATGCTTTTCCGCCATACGCTGCCAGGCGCTCGGATATCCATCCTGGAATGCCAGACTTTTCGCATAGGGTCCGCAGCTGAGGATGATGGGATACTTGCCGTCTTTCACTGGGCGAAAAATATCGGCGCGCAGGACCAAGCCGTCATCCATTTTGATCGGCACGTCCCAGTCGATCATCATGTTGTCGCGGAATTCGTGCCGCTCGGTGAGCGAGGCCATGCGTTCCCTCCCAAATATTTTGGGAAGGCTACAAAGCCCCGGCAGTCCCGCACAAGAAGGGCGACGAAAAAACTAGGCGCGTGCGCCTTTTCGTCGTTTGAAATTCGCCATTTTTTCCATCACGGCGCAGACCGCCGCGGTGTCTTCGGAGCCGTGGCCCGACTTCAAAGCCTTGTCGTAGATGGCTTCAGTGGCGGTGAACAACGGCGTCGGCACTCCGATCTTCTTTGCAAAGTCGCCGATGACGTCCATGTCCTTTTGCCAGACATCGATCTTCATCGTCACTTTGTCATACCGGCCCTTCACCATCATCGGGGCGCGAAGCTCGAATACGCGTGAATTGCCGGCGCCGGCGCTGATCAGGTCGAA
>DASSSM010000148.1:0-4269 GCA_035708425.1 Pseudolabrys sp. | reverse complement strand
TGGCGAGGTTGATGAGGTTGTGAGCCTGGCCGCAGCCTTCCCACCAGCCGGGATAATAGTAGTACTTGGCGACCTTGACGAAGCCGAGCTTCTCGTCGTCGTGTGGACCAACCCATTCGGCGGCATCGATCGTGCCCTTCTCAAGCGCGGGATAGATATCTCCGGCCGCGAGCTGTTGCGGCACGGTGCCCAGCTTGGTCAAGATCGTGCCAGCAAATCCACCGACGCGGAATTTAAGCCCCTTGAGGTCATCAACTGTATTGATCTCTTTGCGGAACCACCCGCCCATTTGCGCGCCGGTGTTGGCGGCGGCAAAGCCGATGCAGTTGAAGTCTTTCAGCAGCGCATTAAGCAGGTCTTCGCCGCCGCTATGCCGAATCCACGAAATCATTTGGCGGGCATTCAGCCCGAACGGCAGCGCCGTTCCGAACGTCATCGCCGGATTTTTGCCGAAGTAGTAATACATTGCCGTATTGCCCATCTCGACAGTGCCATTCTGGACGGCGTCGAGCACCTGCAAGCCGGGCACGATTTCGCCGGCCGCAAACACCTGGACCTGGAATTTGTTGTCTGTGATTTCTGCTATGCGTTTCGAGAAATATTCACAGCCGCCGAACAGCGTATCGAGCGACTTCGGCCAGCTTGCCGTGAGGCGCCATTTCACTTCCGGAGATGATTGGGCGATTGCGGGTGCAGCAACGGCTGACGCTGCAAGCCCCACGCCTGCGGCTTGCAGGAATTGACGACGTTTCATGACGTTTCCCCTCATTTTACATCGGTCCGCCGACCGGAGGAGATTTCTCATGAATGCGCGAAGCTCGCCCCTTAGCCGGCGGCCGATAGGATTGATCTTACGCCAGTCCACGCAAAGAAAAAGGGCCTGTGATCTAGCTTTTACCGGCGGGAGGTTGCGGTTCTTCCTTTTCCGCCAACTCGCGCAGCATGCTCAGGGCCTGAAGTACGGATTGCTCGCGGACCTTGACGCGGCCGATATCACCGTATTTGCGATCGTGCGCAATGACACGGCCGCTGCGTGACGCAGCGCAAAAATAGACCAGGCCGATCGGCTTGCCCGGCACGGCACCCGTCGGTCCGGCAATACCGGTAATCGATACCGCGAGGTCAACCGATGCATGGGCCAGGGCGCCTTTGGCCATTTCCTCAGCGCATTCGGTGCTGACCGCGCCGTAGACGTCGATAGTTGCGGGCGTCACGCCGAGCATCTGCTGCTTAGCCTCGTTCGAATAGGTGACAAAACCGCGATCGAGCACCGCCGACGAGCCCGGAATTTCACTGATCATTGCCGCGACCAAGCCGCCGGTGCAGGATTCCGCTGTTGCGAGCGTCAATTTCTTCCGTGAGCAGATGTCGAGCAGCGCCTTCGCGGCATCGATTGCGGATTGATCGGCCATACTATTCCCAAGGAAGACGGATCGTTGCCGTCGCATAGGCCGCAATGCCTTCGCCGCGGCCGGTGAAGCCGAGCTTTTCGCTTGTAGTCGCCTTTACGCCGACGCGCTCGGGACTGATCCCGGCAAGCCTGGCAATGTTTGCCCGCATCGCGTCGCGATGCGGGCCGATACGGGGGGCTTCGCACACAATCGTGAGATCGAGGTGCGCAATGCGGCCTTTCCTGGCGCGCACCCGGTCGACGGCAAAGGCAAGGAAGCGGTCGGAGGAGGCGCGGCGCCATTGCGGATCGCTCGGCGGAAAATGGGCCCCGATATCACCGTCGGCGAGAGCGCCGAGAATTGCGTCTGTCAGCGCGTGCAGGGCGACATCGGCATCCGAATGACCGGTGAGCGCCTGTGTATGTGGGATGCGGGCGCCCCCGAGCACCACATGATCGCCGGGACCAAAAGCGTGAACGTCGAGACCGGAGCCGGTCCGCACGTCACCGAGCATGGCGGATTGTGTCGCCTCGGCACGCGCGAAATCCTCCGGTGTGGTGAGCTTGATGTTGCCGGGCTCCCCGGCGAACACGCTTACGGTCATGCCGGCCCATTCGGCGAGCGCGGCATCGTCGGTGAAATCGTCCCGGCCCTTCTCTGCCGCGCGGCGATGAGCGTCGAGCAGGGCATCGAAGGCGAAGGCTTGCGGCGTCTGCACCAGCCGCAAGGGTCCCCGATCGATGGTTTTTTCGATGGTGCCGTCGGGCCCAAGGCGTTTGACCGTGTCGGTCACCGGCAGCACCGGGATTGCCGCGCCGCTCTTTTCTGCGGCTGCAATCGCCCGGGCGATCAGGTCGGCGCTGGCGAATGGCCGGGCGGCGTCATGGACGAGGACAATATCGGGCGAGCGTGAAGAAAGGGCCTCGAGGCCGGCGCGCACCGAGGCCTGCCGCGTCGCGCCGCCGAAGACCGGAGGCAGAATTCGGATGTCACGGGTATGTTCGCGCACGAGGTCGATGTCGTCCTTGCGGACAACGGGCTGTAGCGCGCTGACGGCCGGCACGCTGGCAAAGCCCAACAATGAGCGGCGGAGCAGGGACGCTCCTCCGATTTCGCGGAACTGTTTGGGCGTATCGCCGCCTGCGCGCAGGCCCTGACCGGCGGCCACCACAACAGCTGCGACTTGCGGCATTTGCGTCTCCAAAGACCGTTGCCTTTACCGCGTTATTTCCATTCCGCAAACGCAGCGATTTTCGATGGCCGCGGATGAACAATTTTTTGCAGTGCAGCACTTGCGTTGCCATTGCATTTGGCTAAAGTGTGTGCATCGAAAAGGGACGCCTAAACGGTAGGCAATAAGGCTAACGTGCTGGATTTAAAGCTATTTTCGCCCTGGGAACTCGATATCGGATCGGCGCAGGCGCCGAACCGCGTTATTTTGGCGCCGATGTCGGGAATTACCGATGCGCCGTTCCGTCGGCTGGCCGAGGCACTGGGGGCCGGCCTGGTCGTGTCCGAAATGACGGCATGTGCCGGCCTTGTCCGCGGCGAGCGGGAGGCAGCGGTGCGCAGCGACGGGCGGGGCGTCGATACCCACGTCGTCCAGCTTGCGGGATGCGAGGCGCATTGGATGGCTGAGGGGGCCCGCATCGCCGAGGCGCAGGGCGCCGACATCATCGATATCAATATGGGTTGCCCTTCCAAGCAGGTCACCAACGGCGCGTCCGGGTCGGCGCTTATGCGGGATCTGGATCATGCGCTCGGCCTGATCGAGGCAACAGTTTCCGCGGTTCAGATTCCGGTGACCTTGAAAATGCGGCTTGGCTGGGATGCCTTGACCAAGAACGCGCCCGATCTCGCGCGCCGTGCCGAAGCTGCGGGGGTCAAGCTCATCACGGTCCATGGACGCACGCGTTGTCAGTTTTACAGCGGCACTGCCGATTGGGTCGCTGTTCGCGCCGTCAAGCAGGCCGTGTCGGTTCCCGTCGTCGTCAATGGGGATATCGAATCCTGCGACGATGCGGTCGAAGCCTTGGCGGTCTCCGGCGCTGACGCTGTCATGATCGGGCGCGGCGCACAGGGCCGCCCGTGGCTACCGGGCCAGATCGCGCGCTATCTGGCGACGGGCGCGCGCGAGCAAGCGCCATCATTGGTGGATCAGCATCGGCTGATCCATGGCCTCTACGATGAAATGCTGGACCACCACGGCCTGGCGATCGGCCGCCGCCATGCGCGCAAGCATCTTGGCTGGGCGCTCGATCAGGCGGCGGTGACAGCGGCAGCGCCGCCGGAAGTTCTCAAGAACCATCGCGGACGCGTTCTCACGGCCGATGAGCCGTCTCATGCGCGCCGTTATCTCGCGGAAGCGTTCGACGATTTTGCCTGGAGAGCGGCGGCATGACGCGCGCCCAGGCAGTTGCTGCGATGGTGAATACCCCGGCGGACGCGATGCTGCACGCATTGCCGCATCCGGTGATCATGGTGTCCGCCGATGGAAAGATTGCCGACGCAAATGTCGCGGCAGAGCAATTCTTCGAGGCCTCGACGGCCATGCTGCGCCGGCACTTGCTGCGCGAGCTCGTGCCCTTCGGTTCGCCGCTCCTGACCCTGATCGAGCAGGTGCGGCAACGCGGAGCGGCAGTCAACGAATACAAGGTCGATCTGGCAACGCCACGCAATCCCGGCGAGCGCCTGGTCGACCTCTACGTCGCGCCACTGCCTGAATATTCCGAGCACGTTGTCGTCATGCTCCAGGAGCGGACCATCGCCGACAAGATGGATCGTCAGCTCACGCATCGGGGTGCCGCCCGCTCGGTGATCGCGCTTGCGGCCATGCTGGCCCACGAAATCAAGAATCCTTTATCGGGCATTAGGGGCG
>DASSSM010000147.1:0-2467 GCA_035708425.1 Pseudolabrys sp. | reverse complement strand
AGACGTGGTTCGTCAAAAGCTTCAAGGATGCGGGAGGGCAAATCGTTGGATCGGTCCGCATGCCGATCGCCAGTCCTGACTTCTCGGCCTTCGTGCAACGCGCGAAGGACGTCGACCCCGAGGCGATTTTCATTTTCATTCCGGGCGGAGCGCAGCCTCCGGCCATCGCCAAGGCGATGCAGGAGCGCGGCATCCCGCCGAGCAAAATCCTCGGCCAGGGTGAGATCACGATGGATGACAACGCGCTCAAGAGCATGGGTGACTCTGCCATCGGCATCCGCACTGTTTTTCACTACGGCTGGGAGCACAAATCGCCGATGAACGAAGCTTTCGTGAAGGCCTTCCGGGACGAATACAAACGAAACCCCGACGTGTTCTCGATCGGAGGCTGGGATGGCATGCACCTGATCTACGAGACTTTGAAGAAAACCGGCGGCAAGGCTGACGGGGATTCATTGATTGCCGCAGCCAAGGGGATGAGCTGGGAAAGCCCGCGTGGCCCCATTTCGATTGACCCGAATACCCGCGATATCGTGCAGAACGTCTATATCCGCCGGGTGGAGAAAGTCGGCGACGCCAGCCAGAACGTGGAATTCGACAAGATCGAAAACGTCAAGGATCCGGCAAAGTAGCCATAAATTGTGCCGCGAAGTCAGCCGGCGCCCGGGCGGCTGACCCCTCGCGCGCGTGGGCGGCCGGCCTTATTGTGCATGAAAGGCGAGTCGCCCGATGAACGCTCTCAACCTGCCGCGGCCGGACTGGATGACCGAAGATCTCGTGCTGCTGGAGGAGCAGGCGCGACGCTACATCGCCGACGAGTTTGTCCCGCACCTTGACCGCTGGCACGAAGCCGGCATTTACGATCGCGACGTGTGGACCAAAGCCGGCGAGGCCGGACTCCTTTGCGCCTCCATGCCGGAGGAATATGGCGGCGCCGGCGGAACGTTCGCCCACGAGGCGGTGATCAACCGCGAGTTCGCCCTTGCCGGATTCGACACATTCGGCGCGCCGCTCCACTCGGGCATCGTCGCGCCTTACATTTTGAATTACGGCACCGAAGAGCAGAAGAAGCGGTGGCTGCCGAAACTCGCGACCGGCGAGTTCGTTGGCGCAATCGCGATGACCGAGCCGGGCACCGGCTCCGATCTGCAGGGCGTGCGTGCGTCGGCGAAGAAATCGGGCAATGGCTATGTGCTCAACGGCTCGAAGACGTTCATCACCAATGGCCAGCACGCCAATCTGATCATCGTTGTCGCAAAAACCGATCCGAAAGCCGGCGCGAAGGGCACTTCGCTTTTTGTGGTCGAGACCGACGACGCGCAAGGCTTCCGCCGCGGCCGCAAGCTGAAAAAACTCGGCATGGATTCGGCTGATACGTCCGAGTTGTTTTTTGAGGACGTGCAATTGCCGGCCTCGAGCCTGCTGGGCACCGAGGAAGGGCAAGGCTTCTATCAGCTGATGAAGGAGCTACCGCAGGAACGTCTGATCGTCGCCATCCATGCGGTCGCGATGATGGAGCGGGCTATTGCGCTCACCGTCGACTACGTCAAGCAACGCAAGGCATTCGGCCAGGCGATCATCGAATTCCAGAACACCCAGTTCGAGCTTGCCGAGTGCAAGACCGATACAACCATTGCCAAGGTCTTCCTCGATCATTGCATCGAAAGGCACGTCAAGGGCGAACTCGATACCGTGACGGCCTCGATGGCCAAATACCGCCTCACCGATACGCGAGGCAAAGTGATCGACCGGTGCCTGCAATTATTCGGCGGCTATGGCTATATGGACGAATATCCGATCTCCCGGATGTACCGGGATGCGCGCGTTTTGCGCATCTACGCGGGCACCAACGAGATCATGAAATTGCTGATCGCGCGAAGCCTTTGACGCGCGTCAGATACTGGAGGGCCCCATGGCCGACGCGTTCATTTACGACGCCATCCGCACGCCGCGCGGGCGCGGGAAAGCCGACGGCTCGTTGCATGAGGTAACGGCGCTCAATCTCGCCGCGCAGACGCTTGCGGCCGTCAAGGATCGCAACGGGCTCGACCCTGCGCTGGTCGACGACGTCGTGCTCGGTTGCGTCGATCCGGTCGGCGAGGCGGGCGGCGACATCGCGCGGGCGGCTGCGCTTGTCGCCGGGCTCGGCAACGACGTGCCGGGCGTGCAGATCAACCGCTTCTGCGCCTCGGGACTCGACGCCGCCGCCGATCGCCATGTCCTGCTGTCCCGCCATCACCTGCGCGGCGGCGAAATTCACCGCGTCGAGGCCCGAGGCGCAGAAGCGGTTGATCTGCACGCCCGGCACACCGTCGCCGTAGCCGGCGACAATGGCGGCGGCGCGCGCGATGTCGCCGCCGGCCTCGCCGACCGGATCGACGCAGCCGAGCACGACGTCATCAACCAGAGCGGGATCGAGCTCGTTGCGGTTCTTCACCGCCTGCAACGTCTGCGCCGCGAGACTGAG
>DASSSM010000146.1:0-2245 GCA_035708425.1 Pseudolabrys sp. | reverse complement strand
TCCTCCTTCGGCATCAAGGCATGGAACCAGCGCAGCATGAGAATCCCCGTGGCCGTGTGAGGGCAAGCTAGTCGCTCGGCTTGAGGTTGCGAAATCTCGCGAAAGCGTGCCTGTGGAAACATCGTTGGCCACGCCGGAAGGCAACACAATGCCCGCACGCCGATCAAGTTTAACATCGTGAAAACAACAACTTGCGGCAGTGTCACCTACTGTCGATCACCGAAGATTTGCTGCATCGGCGCGCGGGGTCGGTTAGTTTGCGGGTCCACAGGAATTGGGTCGGAGACGTAGATGCGGTTGGGTTACTTCACCATGCCCGTGCACCCTTTGGGCCGGGACTGGTCGCAAACGCTGCGCGAAGATCGCGAGGCGATCATCCTCGCCGACAAGCTCGGCTTCTACGATGCCTTCGTCGGAGAGCACCTGACCGACGCCTGCGAGAACATCACCAACAGCATGATGTTCCAGGCGACGCTGATCCACGAAACCAAGACGATCAAGCTCGCGACTGGCACCGCCAATCTTTCGCAGATGCATCCGGTGGTGATTGCGGTCAACGCCGCAATGTTCGACCATCTGTCGCAAGGGCGCTTTGTGATGGGCGTGAGTGCGGGCGCCCTTACGTCGGATTCCGAAGCGATCGGAATCCTCGACCTCGACCGCAACAAGATTTTTGCCGAGGCGATCGACGTCATCCTCGCGGTCTGGGAGCGCGACCCGCCCTACGACATCGACTTTCCGGACAACCGCTTCAAGGTCACCTTCGCGCGCACCGCAGCGCTCGAGCTCGGCGTCGGAATCCTCGCCAAGCCGTTTCAAAAGCCGCGACCTGAAATCGTCGGCACGGTGGTCGCGCCTTTTTCTCCAGGCGTTGTTCTCATGGGGAAGCGCGACTTTCATCCGTTGTCGGCGAACTTCCTTCTGCCGCAGCACCTCAAGTCGCATTGGTCGAACTACGCCAAAGGCAAGGCCGAGGCCGGCGCGAAAGCCAATATCGCCGACTGGCGGGTGGCGCGAACGATCTTCGTCGCTGATGACGACAAGGTGGCGAGGCGTTATGGCCTCGAGGATCCGAAAAGCCCGTACCGGTTCTACTTCGAGCAGATGCGTGCCAAGATGAAGCGCGGCAACCGGCTCTATGTCTTCAAGAGTCACAAGGAACAACCGGACGAAGAAATCACACACGATTACGTCATGCAGCACTGCGTGACATTCGGAAGCACTAACAAGGTGGTCGATGCAATCCTCAAGCTGCGCGAGGAAACCGGCGACTTCGGGGAACTGGTCTATGCCGGAATGGATTGGACCGACCCGGTCCTCGCCAGGCGATCGATGCAGCTCATGGCCGAGGAAGTGATGCCGCGCGTCAACGCTGCCATCGGCAAAGCGGCGAAGACGGCAGCGGAGTAGCCTTTCGATCAGACCGACAGCGGATCCGTTCCGAGCGCGGCGTAAAGACCGTGCTTGGCGCCCTTCGTGAACGAAACACCCTTCTCCAGTTCGATCGATGCCGAGCGAACGCGCTGCGCCTCGGGCTCAGTTGCCGGCACGACGCCGCCTTCGGCCGCTGCCTTCGCCGCCCGCAGCAGAATCTTCCGCGTCATGATGATGCCGCTGTCGGTCGCGCATAGATGTTCCTTGGTGCGGTCCTGGATCGGCCCCATGCTTTCCTGGATCGATGCATCCTGCATGGCAATGCCGTCGACGCCAGTCGACGAATGGCCGTGCCGCTGCGATTCTCGATCGAGCAAATAATTATTGGATTTGTTGGCGAGCGGAATGAACGTGCCGGGCACATATTTGACGTGGATGCCCTCGCCGTCCTGCATCGCCGAAACTTCGGCTTTCGTCAGCGCGCGCTTGGGATGGTAGTTGATGCTCCAGGCCCAACAGTTTTCGTCGTCGATCGGCACCCACGCATGCGCGCCCAGCGGATGACCCGCGCGCGGCGGAATTATCGAATACCAGGGCATGATCCACGGTGTGATGCGCCAATAATATTTGCCGCCTTCGGCATTGCGGCGCGCACCGATCAGAAGGCCACCGGGAAACTCTTCGACCTCGAACAGTGGCATGCGGTCCTGCTCATTATAGACATTGCCCTTCGAACCCTTGAATAGCGGATCCTTGTTAAGCTCACTGCCATGCAGCCAGGAGACGTGACTTGAATCGATCCCGCCTTCCATTGCTTGCAGGTAATTGCACTCCTGCAGGCGCTTGGAGACGAAGCGTTGCGGCGGCTCAA
>DASSSM010000145.1:0-2097 GCA_035708425.1 Pseudolabrys sp. | reverse complement strand
GGGCCATTTGGCGATCTCGCGGATTTTGCCGGGCGGGTGAATCCGCGCGCCGTCAACAAACGTGTGCTTGAAAGCCTTGCGGCGGCGGGCGCGTTCGATGCTTTCGAGAAAAATCGTGCGCGCGTTTTTGCGGCAGTCGATGCCGTACTTGGCCGCGCCCAGCGCAGTCACGACACGGCCGCGATCGGGCAAAGTGAATTGTTCGGCGGCGGGCCTGTCCGGGAGCAAATTGCGCTACCGCAGATCGAGCCATGGCTTCCGGCCGAGCGATTACGCCGCGAGTATGAGGCGGTCGGCTTCTTCCTGTCTGGCCATCCGCTCGACGATTACGCGGCTGTGCTAAAAAAGCTGCGGGTTCAACCATGGGCGGAATTCTCGCGCGCGGTCAAAAGCGGGGCGACCGCGGGCCGTGTTGCCGCAACCGTCGTCGCGCGCACGGAGCGCCGGACACGAACGGGCAGCAAGATGGGCATTATCGGGCTGTCCGACCCGACCGGGCATTTCGAGGCCGTGATCTTCTCGGAAGGCCTGGCCGAGCATCGGGACCTGCTTGAACCGGGCAATGCCGTCCTTCTGTTTCTCTCTGCCGAAGTGCAGGGCGATGAGGTGCGCGCAAGGATCCAGTCGGCCGAGCCACTCGATAGCGCCGCCGCCAATTTGCAGAAAGGATTGCGCGTATTCCTTCGTGACGAAAAGCCGCTCGATGCGGTGGCGAAGCGTCTCGAGGCCGTCCCGCGATCTGCAAAGCCGAATGGCGACGGCGAGGTCAGCGTTGTCCTGCTGCTACAGCAAGGGACCGAAGTCGAGGTAAAGCTGCCCGGCCGCTTCAAGGTTTCCCCGCAGATTGCCGGTGCAATCAAGGCTGTGCCGGGCGTTGTGCAGGTCGAGGCGCTGTAACGCTTCGTTCCGGCTTTCGCGGTCGTGAGCGAAGGGTCAATAATCGCCAATAGACACGCGACACCCGTGACGCCGGTGGCAGCGGGCAAAGGGCTAGGTTTGTCCTCTGACTGAGGCCTATACCCTAAAGTATTGACATGCCTTGCATTCCGAAAATCAGACCTATATAAGCCCGGCATCACTCACGCGGATGCATGGCTTTAGGCCCCGACAATGGGTCACAAAGGCCGTCCGGTGGCCCAATTGGGCTCACAACCGTCCGCGGCGGATCAACCGGAGAAGAAAATGGCGCTTCCTGAATTCTCGATGCGTCAGCTATTGGAAGCTGGCGTGCACTTCGGCCATCAGGCCCATCGCTGGAACCCGAAGATGGGCTCGTACATCTTCGGCACTCGCAACAACATCCATATCGTCGATCTCGCGCAGACGGTGCCGATGCTGCATCGCGCTCTGCAGGCCGTGAGCGACACGGTTGCCAAAGGCGGGCGCATTCTTTTCGTCGGGACCAAGCGGCAGGCGCAGGATTCGATCGCCGACGCAGCCAAGCGTAGCGCACAGTATTACGTAAATTCGCGCTGGCTCGGTGGCACGCTGACTAACTGGAAGACGATCTCGGCCTCGATCGCGCGGTTGCGCAAGCTCGATGAAATGCTGAACTCTGGCGAAACTGCGGGTTACACCAAGAAAGAGCGCCTGACGATGCAACGCGAGCGCGACAAACTCGACCGCTCGCTCGGCGGCATCAAGGACATGGGCGGCGTCCCCGATCTTCTGTTCGTGATCGACACCAACAAGGAAGACATTGCGATCAAGGAGGCTCAGCGCCTCAATATTCCAGTGGCCGCCGTCGTCGATACCAACTGCGATCCAGCGGGCATCACTTATGTCGTTCCGGGGAATGACGATGCGAGCCGCGCGGTATCGCTCTATTGCGATCTCATTGCGAAAGCGGCGATCGACGGAATCTCGCGCGCACAAGGCGAGATGGGTGTCGATATCGGCGCAGCAGAAAAGCCGGTGGTCGCCGAACGAATTCCGACGGCTCCTGCCGCTGGCGATCTTGGCTTCGAACAGCTGCCCGGCCCGCGTGGCGTTGCCGACGACCTCAAGAAACTGCCCGGGGTGTCACCGGCGATCGAAAAGCAGCTCAACGATCTCGGCATCTTCCACTATTCGCAAATTGCCGAGCTCAACGACAAG
>DASSSM010000144.1:0-5689 GCA_035708425.1 Pseudolabrys sp. | reverse complement strand
CCTCCAAAGAGGAAACGTTGCGGATTATGCGCGAGGTCGGTAATTGCCCGGCCCGCAATATCGATCTGGCGCGTCGCGGTACTCGTCATCCTGTTCACGCCGACCGTGATCTCCTCGGTGCGCTTGTCCAGATTATCCATCAAGGTGCGCGCAGACGCAGTCGCTTCCTTGGCATTTTTCATCGTGTCTTTTGCGTCACTCACGATGATGTCGACATTGTCGGAGTTGCGCGCCAGCGACGCACTGAACGTTGCAATATCCTTGACAGCCTGACGTATCGCCTCCTGGTTGGCGGCGATAACTTCTTCCGCCCTGTTGAGGACGTCTCGCGCGGCCTGCATCATGTCCTGACTGGCGCTGGGATCCGCCCTCAAGGTCGGCGGCTCACCCTCTTCGCGCTCGATCAAGGGGGTAGTCGCGGAAACGCCCTTCAGCGACACGGATGCAACGCCTGTCAGGCCCTGAAATTCGAGGCCGACTTTGGTGTCCGACCGGATCGGCGTCGCTTTATTGACTGCCAGCATGGCCACGACTTGCGACGGTTTATCCGGATCGAGCGTCAGCCGGGTAACTTCACCGACGCGAATGCCGTTGAACAGGACATTGCCGCCGACGTGTAAGCCCGACACGGTGCTATCGAAGATGACTCGGTAAGCAACGGCCTGCTTCTTGCCGGAGGAGTGGTGCAGCCAGAACACGAACCCGAACGCGCCCGCGACGACCGCGAACGTGAACAGCCCTATCAGGGCGTAATGCGCTTTTCTCTCCATCGCTCCGCTCCGTCAGTTCTTAGCCACAGCATGCAGCACGCGCGCACGCGCGCCATGGAAATAGGCTTTCAGCCATGGATGCTGGGACTTGAGCATCGTATCCATTGTTCCGGCTTCAAGAATCTTGCCCTCGCCAAGGACCGCGATCCTGTCGCAGATCGTGTGAAGGCTGTCGAGGTCATGGGTTACCATGAAAACCGCCATTGCCGAAGTCCGTTGTAAGGTCAGGATCAGTTGGTCGAAATCGCCCGCGCTGATTGGGTCGAGGCCTGAAGTCGGCTCGTCGAGAAATAAAATTTCCGGATCGAGCGCGAGAGCGCGTGCGAGGGCTACCCGCTTGATCATGCCGCCTGAAAGTTCCGAGGGGTACTTGCGGTAAACATCGGGCTTAAGGCCGACCATTTCGAGCTTGGTGATCGCGATTTCGGTCATCAACCGGTCGGAAACGTCCAGATATTCGCGGATCGGGAATTCGACGTTCTCGCCCACAGTCAGCGAGGAAAATAAAGCGCCTTGCTGGAACAATATGCCCCAGCGGCGCTCGATCTCCTGCCGCTGCACCTCGCCGGCATGGTCGAGGTTGACGCCGAAAACGTCGATGCGGCCCTTTTGTTTCGGCAAAAGCCCGACGATCGTACGCGTAAGCACGGATTTGCCTGCTCCGGAAGCGCCGACGAACCCGAGAATTTCACCCCGGTAGACGTCGAGGGTAACGCCGTTGAGGATCCGGTGCCCTTTCAGATCGACAACCAGGTCGTGCACTTCGATGATTGGAGCCTTGCGATCGACCGCCATGTCACATTCCGATCGACGCGAAGAACATGGCAAAAATACCGTCGAGCACGATGACCAGGAAGATCGACTTAACCACCGAATTGGTTGTCTGTTCGCCGAGTGATTCGGCGCTGCCTTGCACCTGCAGACCTTCGACGCAGGCGACAACGCCGATGACCAGTGCCATGAATGGCGCCTTGATCAGTCCAACCTCAAACGTGTTGATCGTGATTGCCTCGCGCAGCCGCGTAAGGAAGACCTCCGGCGCGATGCCGCCGTAAAGCCAGGCGACCAGGCCGCCGCCATAGAGCGCGGCCATTGATCCGAGGAAAGTGAGCGTGGGGACCGCTATCACCAACGCGATGATACGCGGAAGAATAAGCACCTCTATCGGATCGAAACCCATCGTGCGCAATGCATCGACTTCCTCGCGCATCCGCATTGCACCGAGTTCCGCGGTGTAGGAGCTTCCTGATCGGCCGGCAACCATGATGCAGACAATAAGCACGCCGACTTCACGCAGAACGAGCACGCCGACCATGTCGATGACGTAGATGTCGGCTCCGAATTTTCGGAAATGAAAAATGCCCTGTTGCGCAAGAATCGCGCCGATCAAAACGGTGATCAGCAGGATAATCGGCACTGCCCGCCATCCGACCCGCTCAAGTTGATGGACGGTGGAAGTGAAACGAAAGCTCGTCGGCCTCAGAATGACGCGCCCGAAGGCGGCCATCAGCGAGCCGAGCATCTGCACGAACAGATAAAGGTCGGCGGCAACCGCCGACATCGTCATGCCGACGCTGACTAGCGTCGCGATGATGCTGTTGGGGCGAGGCGGCGGCGCCGAAAGCGTCTGCGTGCCCCCGTGGACTTTTTCGAAGAGTCCCCGGAAATCCTCACGTAGCCCGACCAGGCGCGCTTCGCGGCCCTCTGTTGCCCATTGGCGCATCGTGCGCTCGATCAACCAGGCCCCATAGGTATCGAGATATTCGATGCGATTGATGTTGATCGCGATGCCCCGCGCGGTGATGCCACGCGTGGCCGCTTCGACCTGCGGCTCAATCGCGCTGGCATATTCGGCAGTCCACGACCCCGCGGCGCTGAGCTCGACCCAATCGCCTCGCGTTTGGCCGCTGAGCAAAATTCCCGCCGTCACCGCACCATTCCTCCGTGCACGTCGCAGCACACCGCCCGCGTGTCGCTGTGCGGACGGCCAGACGAGACAGGACTGGATGCGTTGCGGCGGGACTTAGCGATCACATCAACCGGCCGGCCGGCTGGCGATTGCCGCATCGCTAGGGCCGCATTGAGCGCGATCTCGCCCCGCCCCGTTACCGTCAAAAATTAACAAATTGATCGGACTTCTTAAACGCCGATTAACCAATTAGGTTAATGCACCATTAACTATAGTTGCGCAGCTCTGACGGGTGTAATCAGCAGGCGGAGACGCCGACGCAATTAGCGTTGGCATCATTGACTGCGAATAGGCTTTCCACCACCGGCCGCCGTAAGTGTTTGACCGGCGGTATGGAGAGCACCTCCATATAGACCGTCCCCAGTCCTTGCAGGCCGAGCAAGGTGCCGGCGCCGAGCGTGAGATCCAGATCACGATTGGCGACGAATGGTCCGCGATCATTGATCGTGACATTTATCGATCGGTGGTTTTTCGGATTGGAGACACGGATCAGCGTGCCGATCGGGAGCGTTTTGTGCGCGGCGTGCCAGCCAATCGGATTGAAGCTCTTGCCGGTCGAAACCAACTTGTCTTCCCAATACATCGACGCGACGACCCATTGGCCTGCCTGAATTCGATCCAAGGTATTCTCGCTGGAGACCTTCGACATGGGCAGCGCGGCCAAGACGGCTCCGGCCACCAACACGACGCAAAGCCGCACCACGGCGCGTCCTGCACGTGCAACGAGTCCCCGTTTCTCGATCACGTCCATCGATCTGATTCGGCAAAAGATTTTTGCCAAGCCCCAAGTCCGTCTCGCGCGAATCACATGCCGAGACGCTGAATGAACTGCATTTAATACGATTTGTTCCCAAGACGGGAAAAATGCGGCGCTTATATGATTTGCCGATGGATACCCTAGATGCGCTCGTGGAGGGGCTTGATCGACAATTCGCCCGCAAGCTTGTCGAGCTGCGCGAGCAATTCCGGGGCAAGCGGTAACCCATGGTGGAGTCGGTCGGCGCGGCGCTTCGCACGCTGCTCGCCTGGCAGCCTAACGGTATGACCCGGCAGCGGCTTAGTGTCGCGGAGCTCACGGATGTGGCGATCGACCTCGGCCTTGAACTGCGCGAGCGGCTGAAACCGGCTCGGGTCGAGGGCCACGACGAATTGGCCGGTATTTGTGATCCTGTCCGGCTCGGCGTTGAAATCGACGCAATCCCTGCCGAACAGCGCGCCGTTAAGCGTTCCGGCGAGAAGACCAAGGGTAAGCGCAAGCCCTGCTCCCTTGTAGCCTGCCATTGGCAGCAGCAGCGCCTCGGCGCTCTTGTGCGGGTCGACGACGGCCGCACCGGTCTTCGGATCGATCATCCAGTCGTTGCGCAACGGTTTGTTCTGCAAACGATGATTCTTGATGGTGCCGTACGAGACGATCGATGTCGCAATATCGAGAATGATCGGTGGCTCCTGACCGGCCGGTATAGCAATCGCCAGCGGGTTTGTGCCGAGCAACGGCTCCGCACCGCCGGCGAGCGGCATGTGGTTGGCATTCGCGACGGCCGAATAGATGCCGACCATGTCGGCTTTCAGAGGCAAGGCTGCATAAACACCGGCAGCCCCGGCGTGGCCGGACATGCGGCAGCCGACCCAGGCGACACCGCATTCACGTGCGAGTTCGACCGCCGTCTCTGCGGCACGTGCGACCACAAGATGACCCATGCCATTGTCGCCGTCGACGATCGCCGTTGCGGGAGCACTGCGCTGCACGGTTATGTTGGGATGCGGGTTGGTCGAGCCGAGCTTCAGCCTCTGCACGTATTGTGGCAGGCGAAAGATGCCATGTGCATCGGCTCCGATCAGATCCGCCTCAAGCATCAGTTCCGCAATCCTGGCCGCGTCACCCTTGGGCACGCCCACTTTGACCATCGCATCAACGATCAGACCGGTGACGGCCTTGGTTGGAATGCGTACGCCCTTGGTCGCCTGGACGTTCATGCTTTCCCCAACAGAGCTTGAGCGCGCGTACTCAAAATCGTCGCCTTGTCGGCATCGGAGATTTTCAGGCCGCGCACGTGCTTTACACAGTCCATCATGCCCATGTCGTATGGATAGTCGCTACCCAGCATGACACGATCCGCGCCAACATGCTCGATCATGAATTCCAGCACCGGCGCTGAGTGCAGGATGGTGTCGTAGTAGAAGCGTTTGGCGATGTCGGCCGGCTGCTTGGCAATATTCTTCTTGGGTTCCGGCCGCACATGCCAACCGTGCTCCCAGCGGGCCGCCTGATAGGGCGTGAAACCGCCGCCATGCGCGAGCACGACGGTCAATTTCGGATGGCGGTCGAGCACGCCGCCGAAATAAAGGCAGGCCGCACCGATGGTGGTGTCGAGCGGATTGCCGATAAGGTTGTTAAGGTAATAGGACTTCATCCGGTCGGCGCCGGCGACATTGTTCGGATGGATAAAGACGAAAGCGCCGAGTTCCTCGGCCGTCGTCCATACCGGCTCGAAGCTCGGGTCGTCGAGGTTCTTGCCCATGATATTGGACGCAAACATCGTGCCCCGCAGACCCAGCTTGGTCATCGCACGCTTGAGCTCGTCGGCGGCCTTTTCCGGCGCCTGCATCGGCAGCGTCGCAATGCCCATGAAGCGCTGGGGATTCTGCTTTACCAGTTTGGCAATCTGGTCGTTCTGGACGGCGGCCGTCATCGCGCCAACCGAAGCATCCTGGTTGTAGAGATAGGTTTGCGGCGTGGCGGACAGCACCTACACATCGACGCCCATCGCATCCATGTCACGCAGGCGATGCGCGAGATCGAAGCCGCCGCGCGGAAATGGACGATAGACCACGCCACCGACGTCGAGCGTGGCTGACTCGGCATCGACCGGGGTGATGGTTACAGGGACCTTGGGCGCTTCCTTGCGCAACAGCGCGGCAGTTTCCTCGGTGAGAATATGGGTATGGGTAT
>DASSSM010000143.1:0-10645 GCA_035708425.1 Pseudolabrys sp. | reverse complement strand
AGGAGTTCACCATCCGCGGAACAGAGAATTGCTTGGCGCGCGGCTACGATCGCACTGGCTTTTTCGAGGTCGACACTAACGAGCAACGCTCCTGGACGGTGCAGCTGACGGACACCGCCGAACAGGCCCCCGAGCAGCCGTTGCCCCCGCGCGCGCCCCTTGGAAATTCACGCCCGCCGACGACATTGTCGCCGCCGGCCGGAGGCGTCCGGCCATGAGACGTTTGCGCCGCGCGAAAATCGTCGCCACGCTTGGCCCCGCGTCGTCGAATGCCGACATGATCGGGCGGCTGTTCAATGCGGGCACCGACGTTTTTCGCATCAACATGAGCCACACCACCCAGGATCGCATGCGCGAGCTGGTTGGCCTGATTCGCGCCGTCGAGCGCGACACCGGCCGGCCGATCGGAGTGCTCATCGACCTGCAGGGCCCGAAGCTTCGCCTCGGTACGTTCACTGGCGGCTCTGCGATCGTCAAAACCGGTGACACGTTCGTGCTGGATGCCGACACCGCAGCCGGAGATGCCAAGCGCGCCTACCTGCCGCATCCGGAAATTTTTGCCACCATCAAGCCAGGCCACACGTTGCTGATCGACGATGGCAAGGTCAGGCTCACCGTTACCGACGCGGATTCGAGGCGGATTACGACCCGCGTTGCCGTCGGCGGGAAGCTGTCCGACCGCAAAGGCGTAAGCCTGCCGGATACCACGATCCCGTTTTCGGCTCTGACCGATAAGGACCGGTCGGATCTTGAAGCCGCGCTCGAAACCGGTATCGACTGGGTGGCACTGTCGTTCATCCAGCGCCCGGAGGACATCGCCGAGGCAAAGAAGATCACCCGCGGGCGGGCAGCCGTGATGGCCAAGATCGAGAAACCGCAGGCGGTCAATCGACTTTCCGAAATCATGGATCTTGCGGACGCATTGATGGTCGCACGCGGTGACCTCGGCGTGGAAATGCCTCTGGAAAAAGTGCCTGGCGTGCAGAAGCAAATGACGCGCGCATGCCGCGTCGCGGGCAAGCCAGTGGTCGTCGCCACGCAAATGCTGGAATCAATGATCAATGCACCTGTTCCAACGCGTGCCGAGGTGTCCGACGTCGCCACTGCCATTTTCGAAGGTGCCGACGCGGTGATGCTGTCGGCCGAATCGGCGGCCGGACAGTTCCCGATCCAGGCGGTTGCGACGATGAACAGGATTGCAGAAGAGGTCGAAGGCGACCCGCTCTACCGCAATATCATCACCGCCCAGCGCGCTGCACCGGAAGCGACTGGTGCGGACGCGATCGCGGATGCGGCGCGCCATATCGCCGACACTCTCGATCTTGCCGCGGTCATCTGCTGGACGTCATCGGGCTCGACCGGGTTGCGTGTCGCGCGCGAACGTCCGCGCCCACCGATCGTTGCGCTGTCACCAAACCTCGCCACTGGACGGCGCCTGGCGGTTGCGTGGGGTGTCCATTGCGTGGTCACTGAGGACGCTCACGACCAGGACGACATGGTTGATCGCGCCTGCAGGATTGCAGTCAAAGAAGGATTCGCAAAAATTGGCCAACGTGTGATTGTCGTTGCCGGCGTTCCGTTCGGAACACCCGGCGCCACCAACATGCTGCGCATTGCGTATGTGGGTGCAGATGCCGCCGGTGATTAAACTGTAACGGCGATAACCTCAGAGGTCAGATGTCCCTGCCCTCGACCTTTTCCTGCAGGGTCTTCACGAGGTCGGGAATACGCTCCATCCGCGGGTAAAGGGTAAGTGCGCGGCGATAGACTTCCAGCGCGTGCTTGTTGTCGCCGATATCCTGCATGATCAGCCCGAGGCCGGCCAGCGCACCGAAATGCCTGGGCTCACGCTTGAGAACCTCGCGAATGTCGTTGAGCGCACGGCCGTAATCTTTCTTCATATAGTAGATCGTGGCGCGCCGGTTCCACGCTTCCACGTAGTCGGGTTTCACCTTTACAATCGAGTTCAGCAGTTTGACCGCCAGATCGAGATCCTTTGCCTCGATCGCAGTCTTCACGCGAGTCATCAAAAGATTGGCGGTGTCGCTCGGCGAGAGCGTCCATAAAGCCCAGATGCGTTCCTCAATGGCCTTGGCGGTGACATCGTCAGGCGCGACCTTCAGCGCGCCGAACAGGAAATCGAGGTTACGAGTTTTGTCACCCCGTCCGACGTGAGGCAACTTGTCGGGCGGCTTCACCCATTGGCCGGATTGCGCCCCGGCCGGCGCAGCAGAAATCGCGGCCGTTGCAGCAATCAGAAGCGCTGTGAGGAATCGTATACGCATGGGCGGAGTTTAATCTCTCCGCGTTTTTTGGCCAATATGGGGCGACGGAACAGGCGCCGATGCGCCGATTTCAGCCCTGCCGGGCTTTGAAGCGGCGGTTGGTCTTATTGATGATGTAGACCCGTCCCTTACGCCGCACCAGGCGGTTATTGCGGTGCCGGCCGCGCAGGGATTTCAGGGAGTTGCGGACTTTCATGTCAATCTCGGGCTGCTGTTTGCCGGGGTACATACGCAGCCCACTCGAGACTGTCAACGCGAACCGCCCACCCGTGGTTAGCGGCCACGGCCTGCTTTACAGTTCATTCAGGGAGTTCAAGCCGTGCAGCGTAGCCGCGATCGTTTTTTGACCACCCATACGGGAAGTCTGCCGCGTCCGGATGACCTCATCCGCATGATGTACGCCAAGGAAGAGGGCGTACCCGTCGATCCAGAGGCACTTGCCACGCGCGTGCGCGCGGCGGTCGCCGAAATCGTCCGCAAGCAGGCCGATGCCGGCGTCGACCTGATCAATGACGGCGAATTATCGAAGCCCAGCTACGCCACCTACATCAAGGACCGGCTCAGCGGATTCGGCGGCACGGGCAATACGTTCGTGTATCAGGATCTTGCCGACTTCCCCCGCCTGGAAAAACGCGTGTTCGGCGATCCGGGCCGCTCGCGCCGCAAGACGCCCGCCTGCAACGCGCCGATCAGCGTGCGGGACAAGCAGGCTCCGCAAACCGATGCGGACAATCTCAAGGCGGCGCTCAAGGATGTGAAAGCCGCCGGCGGATTCATGAGCGCGGCCTCGCCCGGCGTGGTGTCGCTGTTCTTTCGCAACGACCACTACAAGGATTTCGAGACCTATATCTACGCAATCGCCGATGCGATGCGGCACGAATACGAGACCGTCGCCAAAGCCGGATTCGTGCTGCAGATCGACTGCCCCGACCTCGGCATGGGGCGTCACATCCAGTACGCGGACCTGAGCCTGCCGAAGTTTCGCAAGCGCGCGCAGATCCACATCGAGGCGCTCAATCATGCGGTCGCAAACATTCCACCGGAACAACTGCGCATGCACCTTTGCTGGGGCAACTATGAGGGTCCGCATCATCGCGACGTGCCGCTTGCGGACGTCATTGACCTCGTCTTTGCGGCAAAACCCGTGGCGATCTCGCTTGAGGCCGCCAACCCACGCCACGCACACGAATGGAGTTTGTTTGAGCGGGTGAAACTGCCGGACGGTAAGGTGCTTATCCCGGGCGTGATCGAGTCGAAATCGAATTTCATCGAGCATCCCGAACTGATCGCGCAGCGCATTGCCCGTTATGCCAATCTGGTGGGACGAGAGAATGTGATCGCAGGCAGTGACTGCGGCTTCGGCACCTGGGTCGGACAAGCCGCAGTGGATCCCGATGTTGTGTTCGCCAAACTCAAGGCGATGGCTGAAGGAGCCGCACTCGCATCGCGGCAATTTTGGAAATAGGAAAACCAATGAGCTTCGAATTGCCGCGGGCAGACAAACCCGAAGACGTCGGCCTCTCGTCTGAACGCCTGCAGCGACTGACGGACACGCTGAAATCGGACATCGACAAGGGAATCGTGCCCGGCGCCGTCGCATTGATTGCGCGGCGCGGCAAGATCGCATACGAGACAGCGCTTGGTTATCGCGACCGTGAGGCCGGCACGGCGATGGAAGTTGATACGATCTTCCGTGTTGCCTCAATGACCAAGCCGCTTACCTCTCTCTCCGCGATGATGCTCGCCGAGGAAGGTAAGCTGCTGACTGCCGACCCCGTTGCGCGCTTCATACCCGCATTTGCCGATCTGAAGGTCGCGACCGATTCCGACAATGCGTCAGCGAAGATCCTGGTCACTGAGCCGTGCCGGCGGCAAATGACCGTACAGGATTTGCTCCGCCATACGTCGGGCTTCACCTATGCGCATCTGACGGGCCCGCTCCTGAAACAGGCCTACGAGGCCGCCAATGTGGGCGATGACAAGCACACCAACGCCGAGATGGCCGCCAGGCTCGCCACGGTTCCCCTCGCCTATCAGCCCGGCAGCACGTGGCAGTACGGCATGTCGACGGACGTGCTCGGCCGCGTGGTCGAGGCGGCAAGCGGGATGGACCTCGATCGCTTCATCATCGAGCGCATCTCCAAGCCGCTCGGGCTCAAGGATTCGAGCTTTGGTCCGATTGCCTATGCGCGCGCCGCCCAACCTCAAGTCGATCCCGCAACCGGCAAGCGCCCGCCGATGCGTGACCCGACCATCCGGTCAAACTGGATTTCCGGCGGCAGCGCGCTTCTGTCGACCGCGCGCGACTATGTGCGCTTCTGCCAGATGCTTCTCAATGGCGGCGAGCTCGGCGGCACCAGACTCGTTTCGCCCACGACCATCACGCTCATGACATCCGATCACCTGACGCCGGAGACCCGTCGCAGCCCCTCGACTTCTGTTCTCTTCGGCGCGCTGGCGCCGTCGCCGGAGTTCGGACTTGGCTTTGGGCTTGGATTCGCGGTGAGAACGCACGCCGGACGTAATCCGTTGCCGGGATCGGTCGGCGACTTCTCGTGGAGCGGCGTCACGGGAACGTACTTCTGGATCGACCCGCAGCAGCAGCTCATTGCAATCCTCCTGATGCAGGCGCCGGCGCAGCGTATGCATTACCGTTATCTGATGCGGACAATGGTCTACCAGGCGATCGAAAAATAGCCGAGGGCGCGATGAAAGAGGTCCGCATTTATACGGCGCGCTATTGTCCCTACTGCGCTTCCGCAAAATCCCTGCTGAAACGGAAAGGCGTTCCCTTCATCGAGATCGACATCGGCGGCAATTGGGAACGCCGCGACGAAATGATTGAGAAGGCGAACGGACGGGTCACCGTTCCGCAGATATTTATCGGGGACCTCCATATTGGGGGTAGCGATGAACTTCGGGCGCTCGAGCGCGAAGGCAAGCTTGATCAACTGCTCGGGAATAACATCCCAGGTTGAGTATCGTTAGGTAGAATGAGCTGAGAAGAGCCAGTGCGAGTGTTGTGATGGCCACGGCGGGCGGATTTATCGAAAGGTATGGTCTTTGGACGGGCGATCAGCGCCGGCTCGCCAAGGCGCTTGCGGCGCGCATCAAAAAGGAAAAATTGAAACTGTTTCGTGTTGCCTGGGCCGATCCGCACGGCGCCTCGCGCGCGAAAACAGTCACGCTTCCCGCGTTCCTGGACGCATTGCAGAACGGGTACAACATAAACGTTGCGACCACGACGCTCGATGCGTCCGGCGCGCGGACATTCGCTTCCTTCACGCGAGGCGGCGGAATGGATCTCGACGAAATGACAGGGTCGCCGAACCTGATCATCGTTCCCGATCCCGCAACCTTTCGGGTTCTTCCCTGGGAGCCGGATGTCGGCTGGATTTTGTGCGACGAATATTTCGTCTCCGGCAAGCCTTTCTATTTTTCGCCACGGCATCTGCTGCGGCGGCAGATCGAGCGCCTGGCAACGAGAGGAATGGAGTGCCGCGTCGGCCTCGAGGTCGAATGGTATCTGTTGCACCTCGCCGAGGAGCATTTGCCACTCGAGAACATCGGGTCGCCGGGCCTCAAATGTCGCGCGCCGAACGTCTATCCTGTCGAGCCGGGATATTCATTCCACTCGGAAACCAATCTGGACCGGATGCACGCGCCGCTTTCGGCATTGGCTGAAACCCTGGAAAAACTGAATCTTCCGCTCAGGTCATTCGAGAATGAATGGGGCCCTGGGCAGGTGGAATGCACGTTCGCTCCGCGCTCCGCGCTCGAAGCGGCCGACAATCTCGTTCTTTTCCGGACCGCAACGCGCCAAGTCTGCCGGCGCCTCGGCTATCTCGCGACCTTTATGTGCCGGCCGGCGCTCAAGGGCTTCTACTCGAGCGGCTGGCATCTGCACCAGTCGCTTACAAACGCGAAAACCGGACTGAATCTTTTCATGCCGAAATCATCCGAGGAGGTCCTTTCTCCTCTGGGCAAGCAATATCTGGGCGGCCTGCTGCGCCACGCGCTTGCAAGCACGGTCCTGGCCAACCCCACCGTTAACGCATACCGGCGCTTCCGCATAAATTCCCTCGCACCGGACCGGGCGGCATGGGGCCTTGATCATCGCGGGGTGATGCTGCGGGTCCTCGGCGGGGCAAAGGTTTCGGCCACACGCATCGAGAACCGCATGGGCGAGCCATCGGCGAATCCATACCTTTATATTGCCTCGCAGATCGTTACGGGCCTTGATGGCGTCGACCATGAGCGCGATCCCGGTGCTCCCGAGACCGATCCGTACACGTCGCAATGTCCGATGCTTCCCGCGACGCTCGCGGACGCGCTGACGCTCTTTGACCAGGAACCCTTGTTCAGAGACCAGTTTGGAAAGACCTTTGTCGACTACTACGTCAAGATCAAGCGAACCGAGCTGCAGCGCTACGAAACATATGCCAGGGAAAACGGCATCGACCGTGGCAGCGAGGCAACCACGCAGTGGGAGCAGGACGAGTACTTCGATTTCTTCTGACGAAGCGCACGGGCGAGACAGGGAACAAGAGGATCCCACAATGACACCATTGGAACGGATGCAAATCCCGTCGCGTGCCGGCAATGCCCCTTTGCACGACTGGGACGAGCTTGTGCAGGAAGACCGGGTGCATCGGCTGATTTACACCGACCCGGCGGTGTTCGACACGGAGATGACGCATATCTTCGGCGGCACCTGGGTCTATCTCGCGCACGAAAGCCAGATTCCCAACGCGAACGATTTCATCACCGGCAAGCTCGGCCTGCGCCCGCTCATCATCACGCGCGACTCGGAAGGTGTCATCCGGGCACTGTTTAACCGTTGCACCCACCGCGGCACGACGCTTTGCCGCTGGAACAAGGGCAATGCGCGCTCGTTTCAGTGCCCCTACCACGGATGGAATTTTGCGAACTCGGGCAAACTTCGCGGCGTGCCATGGCCGGACGGATATGCGGAGAAGCTCGTTCGTGACCCGAAGTTCAACTTGGCCCAGGTGCCTCGCGTGGAATCGTATCGCGGCTTCATTTTCGGGACGCTCAATGTCGGCGCGCCGTCGATCGAAGATCACCTGGGGCCGATCAAAAAACCGATCGATGAATGGCTCGACCGCAATCCGGGCGGCAAGGTCACCGTGTGCGAGGCCAACCGGTTCAAATACAAGGGCAACTGGAAGCTGGCCTACGACAATTCGGGCGACGGCTACCACGTTATCTATTCGCACCAATCGCTTCTCGAAACCGAGAACCGGTTCAAGGACGAGGACACGGCGAAGGGCATGTCCTACTACAAGCAACAGCCCGACGAGCAGCCGATGTACATCCAGTACATGGGCAACGGCCATCATTTCAAGGACAAGCGCCCAAATCTCGAGAAGCGTCCCGGCGGTCTATGGGCGATCGAGTCTTTGCACCCGGGCATGGAGCATGTCGCCGAGAAGCTGCGCGCGAAATACGGCGACAAGGCCGAGTCGCTTCTCGATCTTGCCGGCTCTGAGCCGGTGAACATCAACGTCTTTCCTAACCTCTCGCTGCTCGGCAATCACATCCAGGTCTTCCAGCCGGTCTCTTACGAGGAAACCGACGCAATCTGGTACGGCACGAAGATCGACGATGTCGACGGAAGCATCGGCGAGGACGCGTTGAACGACATCAATGCACTCCGCATGCGCACGCAGGAAGGCTTTCCGAACTTCGGCGAGGTCGACGACATCACCAATTTCGAGCAGATCCAGCGGGGCCTGCGCTGCATCGAAGACGAATGGATTTACATGCACCGCGGCCTCGGCATACCGGGGCGGATCGAGACCCTCAAAGACGGGACGATCAAAGGGCCGGCCACCGACGAGCTCTTCATGCGCGAGTACATCCGTGAATGGAAACGGCTGATGAAGGCCGAGCCGGATATCGCTATTCGCCGGGAGCCATGACAATGGGCAGTCAGCCAAATTACGATCCGTCGCGCTTCTCCTATTACGTGACCGACGCCTTCTATAGCGAGCTGGTCGAGGATTTTTCCGACTGGCAGACGGACGACCGCGTAGTCGAGGACGCAGCCGAGCGCGACCTGTTTCGGCGGCTGGTAGAGCAGGAGGCGCGCATTCTGGACAATCTCCTGTTTGAAGATTGGCTGAAGCTCTTTGCGCCCGAGTGCGCGTACTGGGTGCCCTCGACACCGGAACGCGGCGACCCGCGGCGCGAGATCGCCGTCATGTTCGACGACCGGCGCCGGCTTGAAGACCGAGTCTATCGGCTGCGCACCGGATATGCCTGGTCGCAGGCGCCCTCGTCACGGACGTCGCGCCTTATCGCAAATGTCGAGGTCTTCCGTAGCCGCGTTGGCGAGCAGCGCATGGTGCGCTCGAATTTCATCATCAGCGAATTCTGGGATAGTGAAATCCGCATGCTGTCCGGGTGGACAGGTCACCGTTTTCGCAAGCTCGATGGCCAATGGAAAATCTCGGCCAAGCAGGTGAATTTGCTGGACTGCGATCAATGCATCCGCAATCCGAGCGTCATTCTGTAGCGGTGCTCTTGGCTGGAATGGTGGACGGTTAGACTGTGGCACGATGTTCAATTCGATGTCACGCAATCGAAACGGACTTCGCCAACCAGACAACGGCAGCTGCTATGGTCACAGTCCCGACCAGCAAACCAAGTAAAGCAATCATCGGCAATTCGATCGACCCCATCGCTTTGCTCCGTGATAGTCACCATCATGGATACAAAATGCTCGACGCGCGCGCGTCATGCGATCGGAGGATGGCGGGAGTCGCTATTTGCGACAGCCCGCGTAAATCGACTGAACGAAGAAAGTTATCGACGCAATCAAATTGCGGAATCTAATCCGTTCAGCCGACGCAGACTGCGGAAAAATGAACCTACGCTCAACGCAGCGGTCACGCCGCGTTCGGATTGCTTGCAATATCAGTTCGGGGCATTGCGGGGCAGAAAGTGGAAAGGAATGCCAATGAAGACAGTCAAATCTGTACTGTTCGCACTCGGCGCCGCAGGCTTGAGCGCCGCGATGACGCTGCCGGCGTCGGCGCAACAGTTCAAAGGTCGCGGATGCGATAACGTATCAACGTCAAGAGACAAGACTCCGAAGCCCGACAGCCGCTGTATGCTCACGGCGGATGAGCGGTACCTACAAGAACAGAACCGATTGTTCGCATTTATTCATGCGAATCCTCCGACGAAAACAACAAAGGCCCCCAATGGGATGGTGATATACGAGGGCCGTGACCGCAACGGTGACGACTATCGAATTGCGTCAGGCGCTGGAACGGCTGTCGGGACTGGAAGCGCGGCGAAAGTCAACGGCGGCGGCGGCCGCGGAGGTACGAAACCCAGATAACAGATCGCATCACGCCGGCGTGCGAGAGCGTCGAGTCGGCAATTCAGGGCGATGTAGACGGTCTACATCGCCCTTTGTTTTGAGTCGGTCGCTACGTGTCGCATCGAGACAATAAATACGCCGAAAAAGAATTGCAGAAGGATTTCAAGAAAATCAAGCCGCCGTCGCGCGAGCAATTCTTGCTTAAGCTTTTTTGCGGAATTTCATCCGTTAGGCTGACGCAAGTCCTGGAAAAATGAAATTACGCTCAATGCAGCTGCATGCTGCGTTCGGATTGCCTCGCGTAGTTATCGATCGTTGCTCGTGGTCTGCAAATTTTAACTCGGGAGTTTGAACACGATGAAAGCTTCCATCAAATCTGTGCTGCTGTTCACGCTTGTCGGCGTGAGTTTGAGCGTAGTGACGGCACTTCCCGCTTTGGCGCAGTCTAAACTTAAGGGATGCGACAACGTATCAACGTCAAGAGACAAGACGCCGAAGCCAGATAGCCGCTGTATGCTCGCGGCGCCGGATAAATACCGCGACGAACAAAAGCACGCCGTCGTCAAATTTATCAGTCAGAATCCACCTGAGCGGACAACAAAAACTCCCAACAGGGTTGTTATCTATGATGGCCATGACGCGAACGGTGAACCCTACCGAGTTGTTGTAGGCCGCAATGGTTGGGGTACATCAGGAAGCGCGCCGCAGATAGGCATAGGCAGCAAGACCGGCGGCGGCAGCGGCGGACGTACCTCGGCAAGATAACTCGTCGCATCACAGCACTATGACGGAAAGCCTGGCCTGCACCGGGCTCACCTATGTCAATGCTTACCATCGTCATCCTCATCGCCGAGTTCGCCCTCGCCGTCGCCTTCATGGTCAAAGGCCAGGTCGCCAACCACCGCGACATCTGCGGCGATTACGCGAATGGCCGGCCCTTTTTTGTCATCGGCATCGCGCTGCTGTTTGCTTTTGTGTCAACCCTCGTGGTCGCGCTTTGGGGCTG
>DASSSM010000142.1:0-2008 GCA_035708425.1 Pseudolabrys sp. | reverse complement strand
CCCCGATCCAACCAGCAACAACAGCAGCAGCACGAGCGCCATTGGCATCGACGTAGGCCAGATCGCCAAAGGCGCGAGCGACAAAATTGAGAGTGAGAGCCCTATTAATGCGATCCGTTTGTAGTGGACCACGTGCGTCATCATCCGGCCGGTAATGGTCGAAAACACGACGGTGGCTCCCATCAGAGGAATCAGCGCCATGCCCGATTCGCTTGCGGACAGATGCAAGACGACTTCGAAGTACAGCGGCACGAAGATCGTCATGCCCACAAGGGTGCCCATGTTGCAGGCGCCAGCGAGCGTCGCACAGCGGACAACCGGATTGGCGAGAACAGACAGCGGAAGGAACGGTTCACGTACCGCCACCAGCCTCCAGGAAAATAAACCCCAGAGCGCGGCAGAGCCGAACAGCAGCCCGCCGATCTGCGGTGAAATCCATTCGAAGCGACGGCCGCCCCAGGTCAACGCAAGGAGGAGCGCAATCGACGCGGCCATCAAGAGCAAAGCTCCGATGACGTCGAGCTTGTGCTTGCGTGGCTGGTAAGGCACGCGCCGCAGCACGCTTGAGGTCATCCCCAGCGCGCACAGCCCGAGCGGCAGGTTGATCCAGAAGATCAGCGACCAGTCGATATGCTCCGTCAGAAAGCCGCCGAGAACCGGCCCACCGACGGACGACGTCGCGAATACGGCGCCGATATACCCCTGGTAGCGTCCACGCTCGCGCGGAGAAACAATGTCGGCGATGATCGTTTGGGCGAGCGCCATCAGCCCGCCCCCGCCGAGGCCCTGGAACGCGCGCGAAAGCACCAGCGCGGACATGGTCGGTGCCAGCGCGCACGCGACCGAACCAGTCACGAAAATGACGATAGCGGTGAGCATGACGACGCGGCGACCGTGGACGTCCGCGAGCTTACCGTAGAGCGGCGTCACCGCCGTTCCGGTGAGGAGATAGGCCGTCACAACCCAGGACAGGTCCTCAAGATTGCCGAAATGCCGTCCGATCGTCGGCAGCGCTGTTGCGACGATTGTCTGGTCGAGGGCCCCAAGAAACATCGCTAACATGATGCCGAGGACGATCGCCCTGACTTCCGGGTGAGTCAGCGCGCGCAACTCAGTTTGGGAATCTGCCTTTGTTGGTCGCGGCCTGGATTTCGGTTTTGCTGAGGTCATAATTTGGATTCGAAAAACTCAATGTCCAACAACGCTCAATGCCCTGCCGGTTCTCGCAAAGCAAGACGCAGCAATGCGGGGGTGCTATGTGCGCAAATAAGATGAGGCGACAAGCACACCGTCGGCCACAGGAACTCCTTTTGCGCCAATTGCCCTTACTGCTCGTTGTTCTTCTTGTCGTCGCGCCCGCGAGTGCCCGCGACATGCTTGCACCTGGCTTCGTTTACCTGCGCGATGTTGATTCGAGCATCACCCAGGACATTCGATACGCAACCAGCGACAATTTCACCGGCCATCCTCTTCCCGGCTACAGTGCTCCCGAATGCGTATTGCGGCGCGAGACAGCCGAAGCGCTCAAACAGGTTCAGGCCGACCTGGCACGACAAAACCTCGGCCTGAAAGTCTACGATTGCTATCGGCCGATCAGAGCTACCCGCGCCATGACCGCGTGGGCTCATGACGGAAGCGATAACGCGGCGACGAGGCGTTTTTACCCGGCGCTGCATAAACGCAGCCTATTCGGCCTCGGCTTTATCGCTGCAAAATCGAGACACTCAACGGGCACCGCAATCGACCTTACGCTTGTCAGATTGCCGGTCGCGCGCGCACCTCGTTTTGACCCAACCGCACGGTATGGTCCCTGCACAGGCCCGGCGGACCAACGGGCGCCGGATAACAGTGTCGACATGGGGACCAGTTTTGACTGCTTCGACACAAGGAGCTACGGAGCAAATTTGTCGATTGCGCCGGAGCAACGGCAGTGGCGTGTTTTGCTGCAATCGGCGATGCGCCGGCACGGCTTTACCAACTACTTCCGCGAATGGTGGCACTATTCGTT
>DASSSM010000141.1:0-3788 GCA_035708425.1 Pseudolabrys sp. | reverse complement strand
CCGCGCCTTGCCAATCGTACCGCTTCAAATGCCTGTCACGGCCGCGCCTGGAAAACCGGACGACTCCAGCGCGCCCGCCGCGATCGCTTCTATCCGGCGGGCTGTGGCCGACGTGCTCGCGGGTCAGGCGGCGGGGATCGTCACCAATCCCGTCGCAAAGAATGTGCTTTATCGATCGGGTTTCGCCGAGCCGGGGCACACGGAGTTTCTTGCCAAGCTGGTAGAGGAAGCGATCGGAAAAGCCAGCCGCCCGGTGATGATGCTCTGGTCTCCGGAGCTTGCCGTCGTGCCGGTGACGATCCACTTGCCGTTCAAGGATGTTGTTTCAAGACTGACCTTCGAGCTAGTGGTCGAGACTGGACGCATCACCGCGCACGATCTTACCAAGCGTTTCGGCATTCTGCGCCCGCGTCTCGCCGTCGCTGGACTTAACCCGCACGCCGGCGAAGATGGCGCACTTGGTGAGGAAGATGCTGCAATTGTCGCGCCGGCCGTCGAACGTCTGCGCGCCGAAGGGATCGATGCTGTTGGCCCTCTTCCCGCCGACACGCTCTTTCACGAACGGGCGCGCGCGGCCTACGACGTTGCTCTATGCATGTATCACGACCAGGCCCTGATTCCCATCAAGACGCTGGCATTTGATCATGCCGTCAACGTTACGCTCGGCTTGCCGTTCGTGCGCACGTCTCCCGACCACGGCACGGCCTTCGACATTGCGGGGAAAGGCACCGCAGACCCTTCCAGCCTGATCGCCGCGATATCGCTTGCCGCACGCCTTTCGGCGACCGCGCCGGCCCTGGTTCCGGCTAAATAATGGCACAACTCGATGACCTGCCTCCGCTGCGAGAGGTCATCCGCAGGCATGGCCTGACGCCGAAAAAATCCCTCGGTCAAAACTTCCTGTTCGACCTCAACCTGACCGCCCGTATCGCTCGCGCTGCCGAGCCGCTTGAAAACATCACGGTAGTCGAAATCGGCCCTGGCCCGGGCGGCCTCACGCGCGCACTTTTGGCATTTGGCGCGCGGCGCGTTATTGCAATCGAGCGAGACCCGCGTGCAATCGATGCGCTTGCAGAGATCGCCGCACGGTATCCCGGGCGTCTCGATATCGTTGCAGGCGATGCGCTCGAAATCGATCCGCGCGAGCAGCTTGGTCCCGAACGTGCTCGGATCATTGCAAACCTTCCCTATAATATTGCAACACCACTTCTTGTCGGCTGGCTCACCGCAGAGCCATGGCCGCCGTGGTACGATTCTCTTGTCCTGATGTTCCAGCGCGAAGTTGCGGAACGAATTGTTGCTACGCCAGGCAGAAAATCCTACAGCCGCCTGTCCGTTCTGGCAGGATGGCGTACGGAGGCGAAAATCCTTTTCGACGTGGCGCGGTCGGCTTTTGTGCCTCCGCCCAAGGTCACATCGTCGGTGGTACGGCTGACGCCAAAACCCGTGCCGGCGCAATGCAACGCAGTGGCACTTCAGCGGGTAACCGAAGCGGCCTTCGGCCAGCGGCGGAAGATGTTGCGGCAAAGCTTGAAGACGTTAGGTGTCGATGCAAACTCCCTGCTGGAGCGAGCAGGGATAGATCCGACCGCACGGGCCGAGGAAATTTCGGTCGATGGTTTCGTCGCCATGGCGAATATTTTTGCTGGGCAGGCCCACGGCCGCGTGTAAGGTCTGCGGATGCAATTGCATCGCCAATCGTTAAACGCCTACGGTGCCCCTTTGTGCGAGACCATCGTCGAAGCACCGCGGCCACAAGGCACCGAAGTCCTTGTGCGGATCGAGCGTTGTGGGGTCTGTCATTCCGATCTGCACATGCAGGATGGATACTTCCGGCTCGGTGACGGCAAGAAACTCGACGTACGGGCGGGGCGCACTCTGCCGTTCACACTGGGGCACGAGATCGCGGGGCTGGTTGAAAGCACAGGCCCCGATGCAGACGTAAAGCCCGGCGCCCGGGTCGCTGTCTATCCGTGGATCGGTTGTGGGCGTTGCGCGGCGTGCGGTGCGGGCGATGAGAACATCTGCACCGCACCGCGCCATCTCGGCGTCACGGTTGATGGTGGCTTTGCTACACACGTACTCGTGCCACACTCTCGTTACCTTATTGATTATGCGCCACTGACGCCCGGCTACGCCGGCGCCTTGATGTGCTCGGGACTCACTGCTTATGCCGCGCTCAAGCGGCTCGCCGACCGTGCACAACGCGCGCCACTCTTGCTGGTTGGACTGGGCGGAGTTGGCCTGATGGGCCTTGCCCTGGCCCGTGCAATGTATCGCACGGCACCCTTCGTTGCCGATATCGACGGCAAAAAGTGCGATGCCGCGCTGGCTGCGGGCGCGGCTCAAGCTTTCGATCCATCGGACCCGAACGCCCGCAAGACCCTGCTCAAGGCAAGCGGCGGCATCTATGCCGCATGCGACTTCGCCGGGTCGGACGCATCCCTGAATTTTGCGACCGGCGTGCTGGCCAAGGGCGGAAAAGTCGTTGTCACCGGATTGATTGGCGGCGCCTATTCGACGGCCGTGGCCATGTTTCCGCTAAAAGCGATGACGATCGAAGGGACTACAACCGGCACGCTGTCCGAAGCGCGAGAACTGATCGAGCTCGTGCGCGTCAAGAACATCAAACCGCCGCCAATTGCGGAGCGGCCGCTCGTGCAGGCCTCTACCACCCTGGACGACCTCCGCGCCGGAAAAATCGTCGGCCGCGTCGTCCTGACGGCTTAAATCTTTGCCTGCAGGCCCCGCACGAAGTCCGAAAGACCAGACTGGCGCTCACGCTTAAGGCGCTCGGCGGTAAGGATCGCAGTCACCTCCGCGAAAGCCTGATCGAGGTCGCGGTTTATAACGACGTAATCGTACTCGTTCCAGTGACTCATCTCGTCGGCGGCTTTCGCCATCCGGCGGTGAATGGTCTCGTAGTCATCTTGCGCTCGTGTATGTAAACGGCGCTCAAGCTCCGGAATCGAAGGCGGCAAGACGAAGACGGTCACTAAGTCTCTGGGCGCTGCCTCACTGAGTTGTTTGGTGCCCTGCCAATCGATATCGAACAGCACGTCACGCCCAGCGGACAACGCGTCCATTACGGGCCTCTTCGGCGTGCCGTAATAGTTGTCGAATATTTCCGCCCATTCCAGCAATTCACCCTTTTCCACAAGCTCATCGAAACGTCGTCGATCCATAAAAGCGTAATCTCGCCCCTCCATTTCACTCGGCCGACGTTTGCGTGTCGTGACCGAGATCGAAAGCATTACATTGCGATCCGACTCCAGAAGCCGACGCGATAGGGTCGTTTTCCCAGCACCCGATGGCGAAGATAACACTAACATCAGCCCGCGCCGCGCGATCATTGCCGTCTCCGAGCGCTTCTTAGCCATCTCAGGATCACTCCAGGTTCTGCACCTGCTCGCGGAATTGCTCGACTGCGCCTTTGAGTTCAAGACCAATATTCGTGAGCTCGAGATCGTTGGCCTTGGCGGTCAGCGTATTTGATTCGCGGTGCAACTCCTGCGCCAGAAAGTCGAGCTTCCGGCCGATCGCGCCGCCGCCGGCCAGGAGCTTCTTTGCCTGCGCGACGTGCGAGACAAGACGGTCAAGTTCCTCACGGATATCGGCTTTGGCGGCAAGCAGAACCGCCTCCTGATAGAGGCGGTCCGAATCGAACCGCTCGGAAGTCTGCAGCAACGCTGCCACCTGTTCGGCAAGACGCGCCTTGATTGCTTCCGGCTTGCGCCCCGGGGCGCTCTCCGCTCGTGCGGAGAGCGCTGCGATTTCGTCGAGCCGCC
>DASSSM010000140.1:0-2075 GCA_035708425.1 Pseudolabrys sp. | reverse complement strand
TTATCGTCGCTTGCCATTGTTTCCTCCGTGCGCCGCCTGTCAGCTTAGATGCTCCAACTGCCGGAAAATTGCAGCATAAGGCAATAATGCCTGCTGGGCCTTCCCGGTTGCCGCGGTCCGGGCTCCCTTGCTAAGCCGCAGGGACCGAAGCGGGGTGGTTCATGGATTTTGAGCTTTCCGAGGAACAAAGAGCGTTTCAGGCGACCGCACGCACCTTTGCGCGCGACGAGATGATGCCGAATGCGCGTGCGTGGGACGAAGGTGAGATCTTTCCGGTCGATGCGTTACGCAAGGCCGCTGCACTCGGTTTTGGCGGCATTTATGTCAAGGAAGACGTCGGCGGATCCGCCCTGTCGCGGCTCGATGCCGCGCTGATCTTCGAGGAGTTGGCGCAAGGGTGTACGTCGACCGCTGCCTACATATCGATCCACAATATGGCGGCATGGATGATCGACGCCTTCGGCAGCGCGGCGGCGCGTAAAAAATTTCTGCCGAAGCTCTGCTCCATGGACCATTTCGCGAGCTATTGCCTGACCGAGCCAGGCGCAGGCTCCGACGCTGCCAATTTATCCGCCCGCGCGCGGCGTGACGGTGATCATTATGTTCTCGACGGCAGCAAGGCGTTTATTTCCGGCGGGGGTGTCTCGGATATTTACGTGGTTATGGCGCGCACGGGCGAGGGCGGTCCACGAGGCATATCCTGCGTCGTTGTCGAAAAGGGGACACCTGGCCTGTCTTTCGGCGCGCAGGAAAAGAAACTCGGCTGGAAAACACAGCCGACCGCGATGGTGATTTTCGAGAATTGCCGCGTGCCGGTCGCGAACCGCATTGGTGCCGAGGGGCAGGGTTTCAAGATCGCGATGGCCGGGCTCGATGGCGGCCGGCTGAATATCGGAGCCTGCTCGATTGGCGGCGCGCAATTCTGTCTCAATCGTACCGTCGAATACATGAAAGAGCGTCGGCAGTTCGGATCCAGACTCGCTGATTTTCAGGCGCTGCAATTCCGTGTCGCCGACTATGCGACCGAGATTGAGGCTGCGCGCCTGCTACTGCAACGTGCGGCGGTCGCGGTGGGCGCGGGTGAGCCCGCCGCCACCAGGCTCGCCGCACAGGCAAAGCGCCTTGCAACCGATGCGGGGTTCGATGTGGTCAATGGCTGCCTGCAATTGCACGGCGGATACGGCTATCTGCGCGATCATCCAATCGAGCGCGTATTGCGCGATGTGCGCGTGCATCAAATTCTCGAAGGCACCAACGAGATCATGCGCCTCATCATCAGCCGCGCTATGCTTGGGAATTAAAATACGGGGAGGAATGGATGGAACAGCTGCCGCGTCGCTATCTCTCGCGCGCCGAAATGGAAAAACGCATCGCCCGTTTCAAGGATCTGAAGGGCTCCGACGGCGGTTTGCCAGACAGCAAGATGCCCGGCTGCGAGCGTACCTTGTTCAACGTCATCGGTTTTCAGCCGCCGGAAAACGTCGGCGCGAATGCAACGTCCCCTGTTGGCGACCACGCGGCGCGCATGGCCGCGATCAAGATTCGCGAGGGCTTCAACCTCGGCTACTGCAAGGCCAAGCCCGGCCACGGGCCTGAGATGCACAACCACGACACCAACGAAACCTTCATCGCCATGACCGGCACTTGGCGCGCGAGCTGGGAAGATAAGGACCGCAACGTTGAATTTGTCGATCTTGGGCCGCTCGATGTTGTTTCATTCCCTCCCGGAATGATCCGCCGCTTCGAGAATGTTACCAAGGGCGATCCGAACCAGGAATCAATTCTGATGTTCGTCATTGGCGGCGACGCGCCGCAGGCGGAATTCTCCGACCAGGCGATGGCGCGGCTGGAGCGGGCCGGCGTCTGGCCGCCAAAGTCGTAAATCAGATTGGGCATCATGCCTTCTTCAGACGGCGACATTCTGTTCGAGCGTCGTGGGGTGGCGGGGGTTTTCACGCTCAATCGGCCCAAAGCGCTCAACGCTGTCACCCATGGCATGGTGCGCGCGCTCCGCGCCGAACTCGATCGCTGGGCGGACGATCCGGCAATCACGCGCGTCGTCATCGTGGCGGCGG
>DASSSM010000139.1:0-2748 GCA_035708425.1 Pseudolabrys sp. | reverse complement strand
CATTCCTTTCGCCGTGGTCCTGATCGCATCGGAACGGTCGATCTTCAACCTGCCCCATATCGAAGACAAAGGCGTGATTTCGGCCATCACGTTGAGGCTGCGCATTTTCGATGCGCTTGTCGTGGCGGTCGCCGCGGCATTCCTTGTCTACATGGTGAAGCGTCGGGATCTGATGGCAACAGGCGTGATCCAGCGCGCTGAGGCCAGGGTCAGCATCGTCAATCGACTGCTCCAGCCGCTCGGACTGGGTGGCGACGGCCGAAGAGCCGCTGGTGAAGCATCCAGAAACCAGCCGGCGCTCGGACCGCTGCTTCTCATCATCGTTTTCCTGCTCTCTGCCGCAGTCATCATCTTCGGTGCCGACCAAACGGCCGAGTGGTTGCCGCGCGCCTTGATCGTTCCGGTGATCCTCGGCGGCTGGCTGCCGCTGCTGACATTTCTGTCCGGACTGGGACGGCAGATCAGAGCGCCGCTCATCGTCGCGTGCGCCGTTGTGATCGCCGGACTATCGGCGATTCTCGGCGACAACCATTCGGTCCGGCGCATCGATGCCGATGCATTGCTAAAACGGGCCGTCGACAAGTCGGCGACCACGCTCAACCAGGCGGTCGATCTCTGGATGAGGGAGAATGACTGTGCGGGAAAACCGAGTGCCTGTCCCAGACCGGTGATCATTGTCGGCTCAGGCGGGGCAAGCCGCGCCGGATTTTTCACCGCAAGTGTGATCGGCGATCTGCTCGACGGGGCGGGCTATCATGTTGCACAGCAAGGCGGCGCGCTTGACGCGAGCAAGATCCGCAAGCGCATCTTCGCGATCTCGGCGGTGTCCGGAAGTGCTCCTAGCGCCGCAATGAGTGTTGCAGCGTTCGCGCGCGCAGGCGCTGAAACGAAGCAGCCCTGCGCCAACCCTACGCCGACACTCTGGTACGGCGAGAAAATCAATAATTGGCGAGACTGCCTCGAAGCGCTGCTGGCGGGAGATTTCATTACGCCTACCATGATCGGCCTGACTTTTCATGACACGATCAGGTTCGGATGGTGGCGGGATCGTGCGGCCCTGCTGGAGCGTTCGTGGGAACTGCGTTTCGCCGATGTCATGGGAATCAAGCGAGGTGACTGGCAGAGCGAATGTCCCGGCGACATGCGGTGCCCATTCATGGACCTTCGTCCGCGCGATGGGCTGTGGCTGCCTTTGCTCCTGTTCAATGGTGCATCGGCTGCAACTGGTCAGCGACTGATCACGACGGCGCTGGATTCAAAATACATGGTCGACCGTTGTCCAACCGAGCGTCCGCGGGAGGTCGCGTCCGAACTAAGGGCAAAGTCGCGCGTCAGCCAGACCTATGTCACCGAGCAGGCGCCCGTGAAGGGCAACGTTGAGACTCGTAAGGAATGTCCGATCTTCATGGAGGCAACCCGGTTTCATACGCTGCTGACCGACAAAACCGATGTCGATTTCTGGGCGAGAATTCAGCGGTATTTCCTGTGGGAGTACGTCCGCGAGAAATTCCCGTTCAATTTTCAGAAACAAAATCTTGACGATGTCCGCCTGAGCACGGCGGCAACAAATTCAGCGCGGTTTCCTGTAATTTCTCCGCCCGGCGCAGTGCGCAACGCCAAGCATAACGTCGTCGACCGCATCGTCGATGGCGGCTACATCGAAAATTACGGAGCGATCACGGCGATGGAGCTTGCGGTGGCGATCAATGCGGTACAACCCGAGCTTGCTCCCTTCGTGCTGATCATCTCCAACGACCCTGACGAGAACCCGATCATCAACAAGATCGACGTTCCTGACACTGCCTTTCTCACCGATGTCTCGATCCCGCTTCAGGCCATTGCCAGCGCCCGCGACGGCCGCGGCCGGCTTGCGGTGCAGCAGCTCAATTCGGTGCTTCAGGTCCTGACAAAATCCGAATGCGGCGATGACTCGGCCCACATTCGGGTATGGCCGCAATATATCGATCAGGGTGCGGGGGACAAAAAGAAGAAGGAGTCACTGCCGGTCTCGTTGAGCTGGTGGCTGTCGACGCCGATTCAGATCCACCTGCACCAGCAGACCGAAGGCGTGAAGAACCAGAACGAGAACAGCGGCGAAATCGAAAAGACCTGGCGCGCCTTCGAAGGCACGTCGGCCTGCATGGCGGCCAGGCGCTGAGAGCCTACTTCGACGACGCGGCCTTCAGGATCGGTGTCAGGCGATCAACCTCACTTTTGACCAGAGCCGCAAGCGCTTTGGGCCCGCGGCGGTTCGGCTCGGCAATCTCGGCGCCGAGAGCGCTTAGCCGCTTCTGCACCGCCTCCTCGCTCAAGCCCTTGCTGAGGGCGTCCGCGAGCTTGTCGACGATCGCCTGCGGCGTGCCTTTCGGCGCGAAGACCGCATAGAACGGCGCGCAGTCGAATTCAGGCAGACCCTGCTCGTAGGATGTCGGCACATCCGGCAGCAGCGGGCTGCGTTTCTTTGCGGCAATAGCGAGCGCCTTGACCGTACCGGCGCGTACATGTGGCAGCGGCCCAAGAATGGGATCGCAGTCGTAGTCGATCTGGCCGGCGAGAATTGCGTTCATTACCGGCGCGGTGCCCGTGAACGGCACCATCGTCGGCTTGATGCCGATGGCCGAGTTGAGCAGCAGACAGCCGACATAGGACACCGAGCCGACGCCTGCATGTCCCATGTTGAGCTTGCTCTCGTTCGCCTTGGCGTAGGCGATGAACTCCTTGAGGTTATTGGCGGGAATGTCCTTGCGG
>DASSSM010000138.1:0-3715 GCA_035708425.1 Pseudolabrys sp. | reverse complement strand
GTCCGCAAACGTGAAGGCCGCAATGTCGATTGCATTGCCGAACGCATGTTCGGATATGCCAGAGCCGCCCGAGCCGACCATGCCGCGACACGAATAAGAAGAGATCTGCTTGATCTCGGCGACTTGCGAGCCGAACCAGCGCATCGCCGCTGGCTGAACGCCGTCGCTCATCCACCGATCAAGCGCCGAAACAAGGGGACACGCAAGCGTAGCCGCCGGCGTCAAGGTTGCTGGTGAAGCGGCGACCATTTGCGGCGCTCGCGCCGGACCGAGCGCCGGTGCGCTACGCTGCGATGGCTGGTGAACCGGCGCGGCGCGCTGCGGCGGCTGATAGACCGGCGCGGGCTGGGCACGCTGCGGCGGATAAGCACGATCGGGCAAAACCGCGTCGTCGGGGATATCGTCGGGTAACGGCGCGGCACTCGGCGTAACACCGGGCGCGATGCCGGTCGGGTTCAATTCGATCGGCCGTCCCGCCGAGCCCATCGGTGCGGCGCGCACAGCCGGCGGTGGGCCCGGAACCCAGCGCATATTAGGCGGCGGCGATTGCGGCGGCATCGGCCGGCTATCGACACGGCCGACCGGCGCCGGCGGCGCATAGCGCGGTTCGTTGACAGGCCAATTCGGCATCTGCGAGGCATTCGGAATCGATCCTGGCGGGCGCAGATCATCGCCGTAGCCGATGGCCGCAGCACCTTCACCGAGCACAGCGACCTTGAGCGGGAAATCGGCGCCGCACATGCCGGGACCTTCGATCGGCTCCATGCGCACCACACCGGCACCGAGTTTCACGACGCCGGACTTCATGCACTCGACTTCTGCCTGATGTCGCCAAGGCGCGCGCTCGCCCGTGAAGATGCCGCGCCCGCAACCAGCGAGCGCCAGCAGCACGCCTGCACCAACGAGGTAGGACGCAACGCCACCCTTCATGCCAGCAAAAATGCGAGCAGTTTCTTTAACGGGGTTTCAACGCTGACCGGCAGCGATTTCGTTAAGGATAAGGATTCCTTGCCGCCGGCAATCTCGCTCCCTCAGAGAGCCTTATCCCAGCAGATCACCGTGCCATTTTGGCGCCGATCGTCTCGCCAGACGGCGGCTGAGTGCCGGACGCTTTCACCAAAATCGGCCTGCGCGACTTCGTGCCTGGCTCAAGGCATTCATCGCGGGATGGGCGGTGGCCGCGGTTCTTGGAATTTTCGCGGTCCCGCATGTGCGACGCAACCGTCGTCGCGCGTTCGATTGACGGCTAGATTTCTTTCGCGGCGAAGCCAACGGACTCATTGCCGCGCAAGATCGATGGTATTTGCCGTAAAATCGCCATGAAAAATTCGGCTTCGCGCGAGTTTTGCACCATCAAAATTTTCGACCCTGCACTTTTTTTCAGGCGCACGATCAACCGGTTGTCCATCGCGCAGGTGCGGTAAGCGATTCTGTCTGTCAAAAAAGCTGGTCTGGTAATGGGCACCTTCGACGCCGGATCGTTCCGTGCTAGCCTTTAGGCGTCAACAAGGGAGGCACTTGCCGTGGACCTTGCCTTGAAGCTCAATGTGCTGGCTGTGTGCGCCGTGTTTGCTTTCGTTGGCGCGATCTTGCTTGGGGCATTCTGAGTTCAGGAGGCCGACGACGACGCCAAACAACAATAGCGGACTGGATCCGAGGACAGTTACAGCACCGGAGAGCATGCTCTCCGGTGCTTTGATTTTGTCTGACGAATTCTCTTGTCGTCCCGGGCGAACGAAGTGAGGCCCGGGACCCATACGCCGCAGTCTCACGATAGCTGCGGCGTATGGGTCCCCGCCTTCGCGGGGACGACTGGAAGCTATGCCGCGACGATGCTCGGCGAGGCGTGCACATCGTAGTTGAGAATCGGAGCGAGCCAGCGCTCGCACTCGGCAACAGCCCAGCCCTTGCGCCGCGCGTAGTCTTCGACCTGGTCGCGCTCGATCTTGCCGACGCCGAAATAGGCGCTCTGCGGATGGCTGAAATAAAGCCCGCACACGGCCGCGCCCGGCCACATTGCGAAACTTTCGGTCAGCTTGACGCCGATGCGCTCGCTCTTGAGCAGATTGAACAGCGTGCCCTTCTCTGTGTGATCGGGCTGCGCCGGATAGCCGGGTGCCGGACGGATGCCGCGATATTTCTCGGCGATTAACTGCTCATTGCTGAGCGTTTCATCGGCCGCATAACCCCAGAATTCCTTACGCGCACGCTGGTGCAGCCGCTCAGCGAATGCCTCCGCCAACCGGTCCGCAAGCGCCTTCACCATGATGGCCGAATAATCGTCGTTGGCGCGCTTGAACCGCTCGGCGACCTCATCCTCGCCAATGCCGGCGGTGACGGTGAAGCCGCCGATATAGTCGGCAAGTCTGCTCTCGCGCGGCGCGATGAAATCGCTTAGCGCCCCATTGGCACGTCCTTCGCGTTTCGAAAGTTGCTGGCGCAGCGAATGCAGCACGGCGATCGGCTTATCGCGCGCCTCGTCGCCATAGACAAAAATATCGTCGCCGTCGGCGTTCGCTGGCCAAAAGCCGAGCACGGCGCTTGCCCTGAACCAGTGCTCATCCACGATCTTGTCGAGCATGGCGCGCGCATCCTCATATAAAGAGCGCGCGGCCTCGCCGACTTTGGCATCGTCGAGGATGGCCGGGTATTTTCCGGACAGCTCCCAGGTCGAGAAGAACGGCGTCCAGTCGATATAGTCGATCAGTTCCCTGACCGGATAGTCGCCGAGAACCTTCGTCCCGATAAAGCTCGGCACCGGCGGCTGATAGGCGCCCGACCAGTCGAGCTTGAGCGCGTTGGCGCGCGCCTTCGCAAGCGGCAACCGCGCCTTGTCTTCCTGCGCGCGCGCGTGCGCCGCCGCAATACGGGCATATTCGCCGCGCAGCTCGGCCACATAGCCGGCGCGGGCATCAACCGACATCAGCGTCTGCGCCACGCCGACCGCGCGGCTCGCATCGTTCACATAGACCGTCTGCCCGCGCCTGTAGTTGGGGTGGATTTTCACCGCCGTGTGCACGCGGCTGGTGGTGGCGCCTCCGATCATCAGCGGCAATTCGAAGCCCTGACGCTCCATCTCGGCTGCCACGTGGCACATTTCGTCGAGCGAAGGCGTGATCAGCCCCGAAAGCCCGATGATGTCGGCCTTTTCCGCGAGCGCCGTCTCGAGGATCTTGGCCGCCGGCACCATCACGCCGAGGTCGACCACCTCGTAATTATTGCACTGGAGCACGACGCCGACGATGTTCTTGCCGATGTCGTGCACATCGCCCTTCACGGTTGCCATCACGATCTTGCCGTTCGAGCCCCCGTGCTGCCGTCCGTCCTTGTCCTGCTCCATGAAGGGCATCAGATAGGCAACCGCCTGCTTCATCACGCGCGCGGACTTCACCACCTGCGGCAAAAACATCTTTCCCGAGCCGAACAGGTCGCCGACGATGTTCATGCCCTCCATCAGCGGGCCTTCGATCACCTCGAGGGGGCGCTTCGCGGCCAGCCGTGCCTCCTCCACGTCGGCGTCGATGAAATCGGTGATGCCGTGCACCAGCGCGTGCGCCAGCCGTTTCTCGACCGGTTGCTCGCGCCAGGCGAGATCGATCTCCCTGGCTCCCTGTCCTGCGCCCTGGAATTTCTTGGCCAGGTCCAGCAATCGCTCGGATGCGTCTGGACGGCGATTGAGCACAACGTCTTCGCAGGCCTCGCGCAGCTCGGGATC
>DASSSM010000137.1:0-7329 GCA_035708425.1 Pseudolabrys sp. | reverse complement strand
GGCGTCAAATGCGAAGTGGCGGATGCGCCGGGTCGGGCCGCGCCCTGCGGCTCGACCCCTTCGGCCTGCCCGTGCGGTTTTGCACGAGCGATGCCGCCGCCGATGGGCGGGTGCGGGACGTCGAACTTCATCGCGAACGCGTGGTGTTGAGGCGCTCGTTGTCCGGCATGCGCATGGCGCTCAACATGCCGGTGAAGGCTTTCGACGGCATTTCATTGCAGCTGGTGCCGGGCGAGGGCGGTGAAGCAGACCTTCTCGCAATCGTTCTGGAACACAGCGATCCATCACTGACGCTGCCGCTCTACCTGACGCCGCGGCCCGATGAAGCGCTCGCCGAATGGCGCGCCTGGAGCGAGGTGCTCGGCGTGCCACTGTTGCTCGCCAATTCCATCGCCAGCTCTGCGAGTGCAAAGCTTCGGCACTTGCGCATCGAGCGGCCCCGGCCGCGCCGGCGCCGTAGAAGCACTTTGAAAAAGCGCCGTCCGTCGATTCTGATGCGGCGCGGCTTCGGCAAAATCACAAGAGCGACGCCGGTGCATCGCGGCGAGCGCGAGATCATCGCGCGCAACTGATCCGAACTGTGTGGAAACGGCGCTGGCGTTACTTGCAGCGCTGCAGGTTCAACGCGGTGCCGGACTGATTCATCACGATACGGTCGGAGTCGATCTTGCGCAGCGTGTATTCGGTGTGCCCGGCGCTGACCTGTGCGTTGCTGAACTCATCGACGATGCGATAGTCCGACTGACCGACACTCTGCACGGACTTGTTCCGGTATTCCGGCACGCCGCCATTGCTGTCGGTCCGCTGATTGCCGTTGAAGTCGATCACGCGCCGATTGTCGGTGCAGTCAATCGGACCTTTTTCCGAGCTGTTGCTCTCGCCCCATTTGCCGGACACGGGGTAGCTCTGCGCAAGCGCAGGCGCGGCGAGCGCGGTCACGAGCAAGGCGGTCAGAATCGTTTTGCGCATAGCCAAAGACTCGGCGTCGCAGGGGTCAAAATCAAGCGCGGCCGAAGCGCATGCTTAACGGCCGGCGCAGCCGGTCGATTCAATTAGCGGTTTTCGGGGGTTCCGTAGCCGCCGGCGGTAGGCGTTTGAATGACAATGGCCTCGTTTTCGTCGATGACGGTGGCGTCGCACCCCTGCAGCTTCTCCATGCGGCCGTCCTTCCGACGTGCCCAGTTTTCGCCGACCTGGCCAGTCTCGCCGCCGGCCAGGCCAAACGGCGGCACCCGCCGGTGCCCTGACAGGATTGTGCATTCCATTTTTTCCAGGAACCGGATGGTTCGCCGGATGCCGTCGCCGGCATGCCATTTGCCGCGTCCGCCTGATCCAGTGCGGATGTGGAAGTCTTCGAGCACGACGGGGTAGCGAAATTCCAGCACCTCCGGATCGGTGAGGCGTGTATTCGTCATGTGCGTGTGCACGGCGTCGGTGCCGTTGAAGCCCGGCCCTGCGGGCGAGCCGGAGCAGATTGTCTCGTAGTATTGGTGACGGGCATTGCCGAAGTTGAGGTTGTTCATCGTGCCCTGAGCGGCTGCGAGGGCGCCGAGCGCGCCGAACAGGCAATTGGTGACGGCTTGCGAGGTCTCCACATTGCCGGCCACGACGGCGGCCGGATATTCCGGCGACAGCATGGATCGTTTTGGAATCACGATGTTGATCGGACGCAGGCAGCCCGCGTTCATCGGGATCTCGTCATCGACCATCACACGGAATACGTAGAGCACGGCGGCACGCGTGACCGGTTCCGGCGCATTGAAATTTGTCGGCTGCTGCTCGCTTGTGCCGGTGAAATCGACTGTCGCTTCACGTTTTTTCTTGTCGACCGTGATCTTGACCTTGATGATGGTGCCCTGGTCCATCTCGTAGCTGAATTCCGCATCGTGCAATCGGTCGATTACGCGCCGAACGCTCTCGGCCGCGTTGTCCTGCACGTGCTGCATGTAAGCCTTCACGACCGGCAACGTGAAGTGCTGCACCATCTTGCGCAGCTCGGTCACGCCCTTCTCGTTGGCGGCCATCTGCGCCTTGACGTCGTTGATGTTCTGGACAGGGTTGCGCGCCGGATATTTTGCTCCGGTGAGCGCTGCCAGCAATTCCTTTTCACGAAAGCGACCGCGATCGACCAGCTTGAAATTGTCGAAGAGCACGCCTTCCTGCTCGATCGTTGTGGCATTCGGCGACATCGAACCTGGGGAAATGCCACCAACATCGGCGTGGTGTCCGCGCGATGCCACCCAGAACAGGATCGATTTCTTCTTTTCATCGAAAACCGGCGTGCAGACCGTGATATCGGGCAGGTGAGTACCCCCGTTGTAGGGGGCGTTGATGGCATAGACGTCACCGGGCCGGATGTGGCCCCGGTTTTCGCGGATGATGGTTTCGACTGCGCGGTCCATCGAGCCGAGATGAACAGGCATGTGCGGCGCGTTGGCAACGAGCGTGCCGTCATGCGCGAAAACGGCGCACGAAAAATCAAGCCGCTCCTTGATGTTCACGGAGTAAGCGGTGTTTTGCAGCGAAACGCCCATCTGTTCGGCGATCGACATGAAGAGATTATTGAACACCTCGAGCATTACCGGATCGGCGTGTGTTCCGATGGCGTGAACGCGCTTGAGCTTTTTGGCGCGGGTGAGCACGAGATGATTTTTGGCCGTCAGCTCGGCTTGCCAGCCTGGCTCGACCACGATGGTCTGGTGCGGCTCGATGATGATGGCCGCGCCTTTGACGCGGGACCCGGGCCTGAGTTGGTCGCGCGTGTAGACGTTGGCCTTGTGCCAGTCGCCGCCGGAAAAGAATTGCGTCCGCAAGGCCGGCTTGGGCAGGGCGGCGCGCGACCGCCGCGCGGCCTTCTCGGTGAATTTGGCGCCGCCGCCGACGGCCTCGACCGACACGGCTTCTATGACGATCTGCTTTGTGCGGTCGATGAAGCCGAAGCGCGCCTTGTGAGCCTTCTCGAACGCGCGTTTCATTGCCGCGGCGCTGCCTGCCGGAACCACGAGCGGGGTATCGGTGCCGGCGTAACGAATATGGGCGCGCACGAAGACCTTGATCTTGCTGGCCGGCACACCCTGGCCCGCAACCTCGTCTTTTGTCGATTTTCCGAGCAATGTCCCGACGCTCGCGATCGCCTTGAAGGCCTTGCCGCCGAACGGCAGCTCGATGGCCTGCTCGCGCGAGGCGCGGATGTCGGCAAGGCCCATGCCATAAGCTGAAAGCAGCGACGAAAAAGGATGAATGAGCACGCGCGTCATGCCGAGCGCGTCGGCGACCAGGCAGGCATGCTGGCCGCCCGCGCCCCCGAAACAATTCAGCGCGTAATGCGTGATGTCATAGCCGCGCTGCACGGAAATCTTTTTGATCGCATTGGCCATATTCTCGACCGCGATCTTGATGAAGCCGTCGGCGACGTCTTCGGGCTTTCTACCGCCGACCTGCTGGGCAAGATCGGTGAAGGCCATGCGCACGGCATGCGCATCGAGCGGCAGGCTCTGTGACGGTCCGAAAATCTTTGGAAAGAAATCGGGGATGAGCTTGCCGACCATCACGTTGGCGTCGGTGACGGCGAGCGGTCCATTGCGCCGATAGCATTTCGGGCCGGGATTGGCGCCTGCCGAATCCGGGCCAACCCGGAAACGGGCGCCGTCAAAATGCAGGATCGAACCGCCGCCGGCGGCGACGGTATGGATCAGCATCATCGGCGCGCGCATGCGCACGCCGGCGACTTCCGTCTCGAAGGCGCGCTCGTACTCACCGTCGAAATGCGAGACGTCGGTCGAGGTACCGCCCATGTCGAAGCCAATCAGGCGGTTCAGCCCGGCCTGCTTTCCGGTCTCCGCCATCCCGACCACGCCGCCGGCCGGGCCGGACAGGATCGCGTCCTTGCCCTGGAATAATTCGGCGGCCGTCAGACCGCCGGATGACATCATGAACATCAAGCGTGCGGCCGAACGTTTTGCGTCGAGATCTTTATCGACCTGCGCCACGTAACGCCGCAGGATGGGCGAGAGATAGGCATCGACCACGGTCGTGTCGCCGCGGCCAACGAGCTTGATCAGCGGCGAGACCTCGTGGCTGACCGAAACCTGCGAAAACCCCATCTCGCGCGCCAGCGCCGCCACCTTTCTTTCGTGATCGGCATGGCGGTAAGCGTGCATGAAAACAATCGCGACCGCTTTGATTCCGTCGGTCTTGACCGCGTTCAGCTCCGCACGCACAGCCGCGAGATCAGGTTCGCGCTCCACCGTGCCGTCGGCGCGGACGCGCTCGTCGACTTCAACAACGCGCTCATAAAGCATGTCCGGCTTGATGATGTGGCGGGCAAAGATTTTCGGCCGCGCCTGGTAGCCGATTTTCAGCGCGTCCCGGAAGCCTTTGGTGACGAGCAGCGCGGTGCGCTCGCCCTTGCGCTCGAGCAGCGCATTGGTGGCGACGGTCGTGCCCATTTTCACTGCGCCGACGTGCCCGGCCGGGATTGCTTCTCCCGGCTTCAGGCCAAGCAGGTTGCGGATGCCCTGCACGGCCGCGTCGGAATACGCCTCAGGATTTTCCGACAGGAGCTTGTGCGCGACCAGCGATCCGTCGGGGCGGCGTCCGACCACGTCGGTGAAGGTGCCGCCGCGGTCGATCCAGAAGTCCCAAAGCTGTGGTGAAGTTTTTCTCGCCATGGATATCGAGTTGAGCATCGAATTCAAAAATGGAGATAGCACTATGTCCGGCCTGTCAGGGGTGAAACAAGCCTGTTAGGCTGACGGCCGCGAAAAAAGTGGTGACGCCATGAGGAGATTGTTTGTTTCGGTCGCTGCTCTGCTGGTTGCAGCGTCGATTGCGCAGGGTGCCGAGCTCCGGGTCTTGAGTGGCAATGGCGCCAAGGCGGCGGTGCGGGAATTATGCACGCAATTCGAACGCGCCACCGGCAACACGATCAGGTTGCATTTCGAGGTCAATGCCGACCTGAAGAAGAAGATCGAAGCCGGCGAGGCCTTTGACGTCGCGGTGCTCAATCCGCCGGTCATCGATGCGCTGATCAAGGAAGGGAAGCTGGTCGCGGGCAGTCGCGCCGATATCGGCCGCTCCGGCCTGGGTGTGGCTGTGCGCAAGGGCGCGCCGAAGCCTGATATCTCATCGGCGGATGCATTCAAGCGCACGTTGCTGGCGGCGAAAGCCGTCGCCTATCCCGGCAAGGGTGCGAGCGGACTTTATTTCGTCAGCCTGCTCGATCGGCTCGGCATCAAGGCCGAGATGCAAGGCAAGCTCAAGCCGATGGCGGCCGAAGACACTGTCGAGGTTGTCGCGCGCGGGGAAGCCGACATGGTCGTCGTGGTGGCGACGCGCATCACCGGCGTGCCCGGCGTCGATCTGGTCGGGCCGATTCCGGAGGACCTGCAGACCAAGATCGGTTTTGCCGCGGGATTAAGCGCCTCCGCGAAGGAGCGCGATGCAGCGCAGGCGCTGATCCGCTTTCTGACCGCACCCGCAGCCGCGGCGACGCTTCGGGCTAACGGCGTTGAGCCGATCTGAGCAGAGTTTTCGGCATGGCCTTGCCAGCGCGCTCGACTTGGCTCCATGCTTGTGCAGAACTTCGAAGAAATGGAAATGGTGGAGGGACCTATGAAGAATATCGTGCGGGCTTGCGCGGTGCTTCTGCTCGCATCCGGGATCAGCTCGGGCGCGTCGGCGCAAACCAAATGGGATATGCCGACACCGTATCCCGACGGGAATTTCCACACCCGCAACATCATGCAGTTCGCAGCCGACGTCGACAAGGCAACCAACGGCTCCCTCAAAATCGCGATCCACTCGGCTGGCTCACTGATCAAGCATGCCGAAATCAAGCGCAGCGTCCGCCAGGGAACCACGCCGATCGGTGAAATGCTCGAGTCTCTGTCGTCGAACGAGGCGGCGGTATATGGGCTCGACTCCGTGCCATTTCTTGCCACCGGCTACGATGCCTCGCGGAAACTCTACGCGGCGCAAAGGCCGTATTTGGAAAAGCAGCTCGCCTCCGAAGGCCTGATGCTGCTCTATTCGGTGCCGTGGCCGCCGCAGGGTCTTTACGCCAAACGCGAGATCAAGTCGGTCGATGATCTCAAGGGTCTCAAGTTCCGGACATACAATGCAATGATCGGGCGCATCGCCGCTCTCGCCGGTGCGATCCCGACACAGATCGAGGTGCCGGACCTTCCAACGGCATTCGCCACCGGCCGTGTCGACGTGATGATTACGTCAGCTTCGACCGGCGTCGACACCAAGTCGCAGGACTATCTGACTCACTACATCGACACCCAGGCCTGGCTGCCGCGCAACATCGTGATCGTGAACAAGGCCGCTTTCGACAAGCTATCGGCTGCGGAAAAGAAAGCAGTCACCGACGCCGCTAAAGCCGCGGAAGATCGAGGCTGGAAATTGTCGATTGAGGAAATGACTATTAAGACCAGGGCGCTTAAAGACGCCGGCATCAAGGTTTTGCCGCCAAGTCCAGAATTAAAAGCCGGCCTCGCCAAAATCGGCTCGACCATCGCATCTGAATGGGAGAAGGCGGCCGGGCCTGATGGCGCGGCGATGCTGGCTACATACAAAAAATAAGTGCGGCGGGGACTCGATACGCTTTATCGCGCCGCGCTGTGGGCCTCGGCTCTCTGCCTGGTCGCGATCGCGCTGTTGGTCGGTGCGCAGCTTGCTGCGCGCCTGCTTGATGGCGCGCTCGCGCTTTTGCATCTGCCGCGCACCGAGTTTGTCATCCTCTCGCTCAACGAGATCTGCGGTTACCTTCTAGCCGCCGCGAGCTTCCTTGCGCTTGCTGGCACGTTGAAGGCGGGCGCGCATATCCGCGTGACGATGGTGCTTGCGGCGCTCGGCGAGCGCACCCGTTATTTCGTTGAGCTCTGGGCGTTCGGTTTTGCGGCAGCATGCGCCGCCTATATGACGGGCCATCTCGGCAATTTCGCGTGGGTGTCATTCCTATTCCATGAAGTGTCCGCGGGCGTCATCCGTGTGCCGCTGGCCTACCCGCAGGCGGCAATGGCGGTTGGTTCGCTGATCCTGACCACGGCATTGGTCGACGAGTTTTTCATAGTCCTGAGCCGGGGCCGTCCCACGTTCCGCACCGCGGAAGATGCGATCACGCTCGGGAAAGAAGGCTAGCGATGTCCGTCGTCGAGCTTTCACTCGTGCTGATGCTGCTTCTGTTTCTAATCCTGGGATCCGGGGTCTGGATTGCGATTGCGCTGGCAGTGTGCGGCTTTGCGGCGGTGCTCACCAAAGTCGCGACGCCGGCCGGCCAGGTGCTCGCGACATCCATGTGGACCGCTTCGAATTCGTGGGATC
>DASSSM010000136.1:0-6409 GCA_035708425.1 Pseudolabrys sp. | reverse complement strand
GGGCGATTTCGCCCGAAAGCATCGCCCCGACAGTGCGGTTGACGTTGCGAATCGTGCGTTCGAGCACCACGGTCTCGCCGTTCTCGATCGCCGGGTGCGCGGCCTCGATCAGCTCGTTATCCAGCGCGGCTGCCAAGTCGTGACTCTGGTGGATCGTCTGATGCAGCGCGGCGCCGGCGGGCAGTTCCACCTGATGCAGCAGCCGCGACAGATCGACACCCTCCGCCTTCCAGTGATGGAGCGCCTTCTTCATGTCGATCCGGTCAACCCGGCCGATCATTTCCTCCAGCGTGCGGAAGCCCATCTCTGCCATGATCTGGCGCAGTTCTTCCGCGACGAAGAAGAAATAGTGGATCACATGCTCCGGCTGGCCGGTGAAACGCGCCCTTAGCACCGGATTCTGCGTCGCCACGCCCACCGGGCAGGTGTTGAGATGGCACTTGCGCATCATGATGCAGCCGGCCGCGATCAACGGCGCGGTGGCGAAGCCGAACTCGTCGGCGCCGAGCAAAGCACCTACCACCACGTCGCGGCCGGTGCGGATGCCGCCGTCGACTTGCACGGCAATGCGGCCGCGCAGGCGGTTGATCACGAGGGTCTGGTGGGTCTCGGCGAGCCCAATTTCCCAGGGGCTGCCGGCATGTTTGATCGATGTCAGCGGCGAGGCGCCGGTGCCGCCTTCGAAGCCGGCAATGGTGACATGATCGGCGCGCGCTTTTGAAACGCCGGCGGCGACCGTGCCAACACCAACTTCGGAGACGAGTTTCACCGAAACGTCGCCCGTCGGGTTGACATTTTTCAGGTCGAAAATGAGCTGCGCCAGATCCTCGATCGAATAGATGTCATGGTGCGGCGGCGGCGAGATCAGGCCGACACCAGGCGTCGAGTGGCGCACCTTGGCGATGGTCTTGTCGACCTTGTGGCCGGGCAGCTGACCGCCTTCGCCTGGCTTTGCGCCCTGCGCCATCTTGATCTGCATCACGTCCGAGTTGACGAGATATTCGGCGGTGACGCCGAAACGGCCCGAAGCGACCTGCTTGATCGCGGAGCGCATCGAATCGCCGTTCGGCAACGGCTTGAAACGATCGGCCTCCTCGCCGCCTTCGCCGGTGTTCGACTTGCCGCCAATGCGGTTCATGGCGATCGCCAGCGTGGTGTGCGCCTCGCGCGAAATCGAACCGAACGACATGGCGCCGGTCGAGAAGCGCCGCACGATGTTCTTCGCCGGCTCGACCTCTTCCAGAGCCACCGGCTTGCGGCCGTCTTCGTCGGCTTTCTTGAGCCGGAACATGCCGCGGATAGTGAGCAGGCGCTCGTTCTGCTCATTTACGATCTGCGCAAAGGCCCGGTAATGATCCTGCGAATTACCGCGCACCGCGTGTTGCAAGCGCGATACTGTTTCCGCGGTCCAGACGTGATCCTCGCCGCGCACGCGCACCGCGTAGTCGCCACCGACATCGAGCATGGCGCGGTAGATCGGCGCGTCGCTGAAGGCGTCGCGGTGGCGGCGGACGGCTTCTTCGGCAATTTCGGCAAGCCCAACGCCTTCGATGCGCGTGTGCGTTCCGGTGAAGTACTTGTCGACGAAATCCTGACGCAGGCCGACGGCGTCGAAAATCTGCGCACCGCAATACGATTGATAGGTGGAGATGCCCATCTTGGACATCACCTTGAGCAGGCCTTTGCCGATTGCCTTGATGTACTTTTTGACGACTTCCTTGTCGTCGGTAGGCTTGCCCGGCAGATCGTCCTTCATCGCGGTTAGCGTCTCGAAGGCGAGGTAGGGATTGATCGCCTCGGCGCCGTAGCCCGCGAGACAAGCGAAATGATGCACCTCGCGCGGCTCGCCGGTCTCCAGCACCATGCCGACGGACGTGCGCAGGCCGTTGCGGATCAGGTGGTGATGCACGGCGGCGCAGGCGAGCAGTGCCGGAATCGGGATGCGGTCGGCGCCCGCCTTGCGGTCCGACAGGATGAGGATATTGCAGCCGTTGCGCACCTCTTCTTCCGCGCGCTCGCAGAGCTCGTCGATCGCCCAGCCCATGCCGTCGGCGCCATGCTCCGCCGGGAAGGTGATGTCGAAGGTGCGCGACTTGAAATGGTCGCCGCTCATTTCCGAGATCGAGCGGATCTTCTCAAGATCATCGTTGGTCAGGATCGGCTGACGCACCTCAAGGCGCTTGGTATTCGACATGCCTTCGTGATCAAGAAGGTTCGGACGCGGCCCGATGATGGAGACGAGGCTCATCACCAGTTCCTCGCGGATCGGGTCGATCGGCGGGTTGGTGACCTGCGCGAAGTTCTGCTTGAAATAGGTGAAGAGCGACTTCGGTTTGTTGGACAGCGCCGAAATCGGCGTGTCATTGCCCATGGAGCCGACCGCTTCCTCGCCGGTGGTTGCCATCGGCGCCATCAGGAACTTGATGTCTTCCTGGGTGTAGCCAAAAGCCTGCTGCCGATCGAGTAGCGACAAGTTCGAGATCGGCGCGACATTCTCGGTGCCGGGAAGCTCTTCGAGCACGATCTGCGTGCGCGCAAGCCACTCTTTGTAAGGGTGGCTCTTCGCCAGCGTCGCCTTCAATTCCTCATCGGGAATGAGCCGGCCCTCGTCGAGATCGACCAGCAGCATCTTGCCTGGCTGCAGCCGCCACTTCTTGACGATGTCCTTCTCCGGGATCGGCAATACGCCCACCTCGGAAGCCATCACGATGCGGTCGTCGCGCGTAAGCAGGTAGCGCGCCGGGCGCAGGCCGTTGCGGTCGAGCGTGGCGCCGATCTGCCGGCCGTTGGTAAAAGCGATCGCCGCTGGGCCGTCCCAGGGCTCCATCAGCGCGGCGTTGTATTCGTAGAAAGCGCGGCGTTCCTCGTCCATGAGCGGATTACCCGCCCAGGCCTCTGGAATCATCATCATCATCGCGTGCGCGAGCGGGTAGCCACCCTGCGTAAGGAACTCGAGCGCGTTGTCGAAGCAGGCGGTGTCGGACTGGCCCTCGTAGGAGATCGGCCAGAGCTTGTTGATGTCCTTGCCGAACAGCGGAGATGAAACCGATGCCTGCCGCGCCGCCATCCAGTTGACGTTGCCGCGCAGCGTATTGATCTCGCCGTTGTGCGCAATATAGCGATACGGATGCGCCAGCGACCATGTCGGGAAAGTGTTCGTTGAGAAGCGCTGGTGCACCAGCGCGAGCGCGCTTTCGAAATCCGGATCGTGCAGGTCGGGATAGTAGGTGCCGAGCTGATCGGCCAGGAACATTCCCTTGTAGATCACCGTACGACACGAGATCGACACGGGGTAATAGCCGGAGGTACGGCGCTCGCGCCGGCGATAAATCGCATTCGAAATCGACTTGCGCAGGATGTAGAGCCGACGCTCGAACTCATCCTCCGAGATCTTCTTCTTGCCGCGGCCGATGAACACCTGCATGTGCTTCGGCTCGGTCGGCTTGACCGACTCGCCGAGTGTTGAATTGTCGGTCGGCACGTCGCGCCAGCCGAGCAGCGTCAGCTTCTCGCGTGCAATGACCTCGGCGTAGATATCACGGATGATTTGCCGCCAGTTCGGATCCTGCGGCATGAAGAGATAACCGACGGCATAGTCGCCGGCGGCCGGCAATCTGAATCCAAGCTCGGCAGTCTTCTTCGCAAAGAATTTGTGCGGGATCTGCACCAGGATGCCGGCGCCGTCGCCCATGCGCGGATCGGCGCCAACCGCGCCGCGGTGCTCGAGATTGCAAAGAATGCGCAACCCGTCTTCGATGATCTGATGCGACTTGCGGCCCTTGATGTCCGCGATGAAACCGACGCCACACGAATCCTTGTCGAGCGCGGGATCGTAGAGACCCTGCGCGAACGGCGTGCCGGGATCAGCGGTCGAGCCGCGTCCGGCAAATTCAGCGTTGCGCTTCCGCTCGCTCATCTCATCCTGCCTCGCCGGCGCGATGATCGCTCCGGCGTACCCGCATCGTTCGCGCGCCAGCCTGCACGCGGTCAACGCGTAACTGATCTCGAGAAGGAGCAGCCTGTCCGGCGTTGTCGCCGCCCGTTGGCTGCACCTGTTCGGGCGCCACCGATGTCTGCCCTGCGACCTAAGAGCCGCCACCCGTGCTCGCCAGTATTAGGACAGCATTACTGTCCTAATGGACCATGCCAAATTTTGCCCTGTCGCACAAGGCTGGTCCACGCCGGATTGAGCGAAATCTTTCGTTTTATTGCGGGGCTACCACCGGGCCGGCAAGAACTCCCGCCGGACCCCTCATATCCACGCAATGCTATTGCGCGCATGACCCACCTTAGCGCCCAAAACGGGCGTACGTTAACCGTTTAGTCTCGGCTCCGGGCAGACGGATAATAAACAGGGGTTGGCGATGAAAAGCAGGGGACTACTGCGTCCGGCGACGCTGGCGGCAGCGATTGTGGCGGGAGGTCTGTTAGACGGCGCCGCGCGCGCTCAGCCGCCCGAGCTTGGGGCGTCGTCGATCGGCATTCTGCCGCCTCCGGACATTCTGGAGTCCGTACGTTATTTAGGCCTCGACCCTAGGGGCGGGCCCGTCAGACGCGGCGCCTACCACGTGCTCCACGCATATGACAGGGCAGGCATTGAGCTCCGGGTCGTGGCCGACGCGCAGTTCGGCGACGTCCTGGCCCCGGCGCTGAACACGTCGCTGACGCCTCCTTACGTGCGGGCGGCACGCATTATCCAAGTCGCGCCGCCCGAAAGCGACGGCCAGCAGAAAAAGTAGCGGCGGGCAACGAGCCCAAAACGAAAGCGCCCCGGGTATTCCGGGGCGCCGCCGTTTTTTAGATCGAGGCTGGCGTTAGGCCGCCTTGGTCTCGATGACCTGGGCCTTTGCCTTGCCGTTGCCGATCGGGATCTGGCGCGGCTTTTTGGCCTCCGGAATTTCGCGCACGAGATCGACGTGCAGCAATCCGTTCGCGAGGCTTGCGCTCTTGACCTGCACATGGTCGGCAAGCTGGAAGACGCGCTCAAAGGCGCGGGCGGCAATGCCCTGATAGAGCACCTCGCCGTCCTGCTCTTCCTTGGTCTGCTTGGAGCCCTTGATCGTCAGGGTGTTCTCTTTTGCTTCGATCGAAAGTTCATTCTCGCCGAAGCCGGCGACCGCGACGGTGACGCGGTAGTCGTTCTCACCGGTCCGCTCGATATTGTAGGGCGGGTAGCCCGGAGCGGACTCAAATCCATCGAGCATGGAAAAGAGCCGGTCGAAGCCGACGGTTGAACGATAAAGGGGAGCAAGATCGAAAGTTCGCATGGCATATCCTCCATTGTTGAGCGACATGCGGCGGTCCGCCGAATGGCCAGACCTAACCGTGCGCAGCCCGAAAGCCTGCGCAATCCTGATATGGGAGCGGTTTTGCGGCGTGCAAGGTCCGTCAATAGGCGGGGTAAATAATTGGAATTACTGGTGTTTCCGGCAGTAAACTGCGCGCAATTGAGCGCCTTCACCGCCCTGCTATAACGCGCTTACGCGCCGCTCCGGCTCACCTCCCGGCCACATGAAGCTCGTTTCCATTCCTGCGAACCCGGTGCCCGACGATGTGGTGACCGGCGCGATCCAAACCCCCGACGGGGTGAATTTGCGTTTCGCCCGCTGGGCGCCGCCGCCCGGGCGCAAGGGCACGGTGCTGGTCCTGCAGGGGCGCGCCGAGTTCATTGAAAAATATTTCGAGACAGTGCGCGATCTGCGCGGGCGGGGCTTTGCCGTGGTGACATTCGACTGGCGCGGGCAGGGGCTTTCGGATCGCGCGCTCTCGAACCGTCAAAAGGGCTACGTGCGGAGTTTTTCGAATTACATCACCGACCTCGAAGCGGTGATGGAGCAGGTGGTGCTGCCGGATTGTCCTCCGCCGATCTTCGCGCTTGCGCATTCCATGGGCGGGGCCGTGGTTATCCGCGCCTGCCATGACGGCAGCCGTTGGTTTGAGCGCGTCGTGCTGCCCGCGCCGATGATCGCGCTACCGTCCGGCCGTCTCACGCAGGTCGCTGGCCCGTTGGCGCGCTTCATGCGGCTGCTTGGAATCGGCGGCGCCTATGTTCCGACCGGAGATTCTGCCGCCACCGGAACCGAAAGTTTCATTGGCAACGTGCTCACGTCGGATCCCGTCCGCTATGCGCGGAACGCGGCGGTGCTCGAGCAGGAGCCAGCACTTGGTCTCGGCGCGCCGACAGTGGCCTGGGCCGACGTCGCGTTCCGGCAGATGAAACAATTCGCGGATCCCGCCTATGCGGCGAGCATCCGCCAGCCAATCCTGATGGTCGCAGCCGGGCGCGATGAAGTCGTTTCAACGCCGGCGATTGAGATGTTCGGACAGAATCTGCTCGCCGGCCGGCACCTCATTCTTGCCGGAGCCAAGCACGAGATCCTCCAGGAACAGGATCACTACCGCGCGCAGT
>DASSSM010000135.1:0-4822 GCA_035708425.1 Pseudolabrys sp. | reverse complement strand
CGAGGCTGCGGGCCTGGCCGCCTTCGATCGTCCTGTGCCCGCAGGCGTCAATGCCGCGGGCTTCGGCAGTGACGTCGTGGCCGATGCGCTGCGCGCGACCGACATTCCCTATATCACCCTCAATCCGGGGGCCAGCTATCGCGGGCTGCACGACAGCCTCGTCAATTATCTCGGCAATGAGCGGCCGCAGATGCTGCTCTGCCTGCACGAGGAAAGCGCGGTCGCAATCGCGCATGGCTATGCCAAGGTCACCGGCAAGGCGATGGCGGCAGCGGTGCATTCAAACGTCGGATTGATGCACGCCACCATGGCGATCTTCAATGCCTGGTGCGACCGCATGCCGATAGTGATTTTAGGTGCGACCGGTCCCGTCGATGCGGTCAAGCGCAGACCATGGATCGACTGGATCCACACCGCGCGAGATCAAGGCGCGCTCGTTCGTGGCTACACGAAGTGGGACGACCAGCCCGCATCGCCGACGGCGGCCCGCGAAGCCGTGTTGCGCGCGAACTGGATCGCCAACACCGCGCCGCGCGGTCCAACTTACGTCAATCTCGATGCCGAGATGCAGGAGAGCAAGCTGCAGGATGCCGTGCCGGCCATCGACACCAAGCGTTTCATGCCGCCGGTCGCAGGCGCGGCGCCCGCAACGACCATCAAGCAGGCCGCCGATCTCCTGCGCAATGCCAAACAGCCTGTAATCCTTGCCGGCAGAACGTCGCGCGATGTCGAGGCCTGGAACAAGCGCGTCGCCCTCGCCGAGCGCCTGAACGCGCGCGTTATCACCGATCTCAAGATCGCCGCTTCGTTTCCGACCTCACATTATCTCCATGCCGGCGCGCCCGCCGGCACCGTACTGGCGCCTGAGGCGGCGGAAGCAATCCGCGCAGCCGACGTCATCCTTAGCCTCGACTGGCTCGACCCGGCGGGCACGTTCAAGGCCGTCGGCAGTGTTGGCGCCAAGGTCATCCAGGTTTCGGTCGATCATCACCTGCACAATGGCTGGAGCATGGACTACCAGGGCCTGCCGCCGGTCGATGTCTTCATCGACTGCGAGCCCGACGTGGCAGTGCCGCCGTTGCTGGAAGCTCTGGGCCCCGCCCCCGCGCGCGCAGCCCCGGGCCGCGCGAAGGAGTTTCCCAAGCCGACCGGCGACAAGCTGACGGTGGATCATCTCGCCACCGCACTCCGTGAAGCGGTCGGAAGCCGGCCCGCCAGCCTCACCCATGTGTCGCTCTCGTGGAACGGTGCAACCTGGGCCTTCGACCATCCGCTCGACTATCTCGGCTCCGATGGCGGCGGCGGTGTCGGCGGCGGCCCCGGCATTTCGGTCGGCGCGGCACTGGCGCTGAAAGGCAGCGGCCGCCTTCCGGTCGCCGTTTGCGGCGACGGCGATTTCCTGATGGGCGTGACAGCGCTTTGGACGGCGGCGCATTACCGCATTCCTCTGCTGATCGTCGTGGCCAATAATCGTTCCTTCTTCAACGATGAACTGCATCAGGAACGTGTTGCCCGCATGCGCAATCGCCCAATCGAGAACCGCTGGGTCGGACAACGCATTTCCGAGCCGGACATCGATCTCGCCGCCATGGCCCGCGCCCAAGGCGCGCAAAGCTTCGGTCCGGTGACCGCGATCGCCGATCTTGCATCTGCTCTTGCGAAGGCCATTGCCGCGGTCGAGGGCGGCGCAGTTGCCGTCGTCGACGTCCGCGTCGAGCCTGGCTACACCGCTGCCACGACCGCAGCGATGACGCGCAAGAGCGAGTAACGCGACCATGCCGTCAAACGCATCAGCGAACGACGCCATCCTGGTGGCGGACGACATCGTTGTGCGTTTTGAGACGCCCGAAGGTCCGATTACTGCCGTCGACAACGTCTCGCTCAAGGTTCGGCCAGGCGAATTTCTGTCCATCATCGGCCCGTCCGGTTGTGGCAAGTCCACATTGTTCAACGTGATCGGCGGATTGCTTGCCGAGCATCAAGGTGTCGTCACCGTCGCAGGCGAGACGATTTCAGGACCACACAAGTCGATCGGCATGGTGTTCCAGGAGGAATCGACATTTCCCTGGCGCACCGTGACCGACAATGTCGGTTTCCCGCTCGAGCTGGTCGGAATGCCCAAAGCGCAGCGCATCGAGCGCGCACGCCACTTCATCAAGATGGTCGGGCTCGACGGCTTCGAAAATCGTTATCCCGGCGAGTTGTCCGGCGGCATGCGGCAGCGCGTATCGCTCGCCCGCACGCTCGCCTCCGAGCCGAAAATCCTGCTGATGGACGAACCCTTCGCCGCGCTGGACGAGCAGACACGGCTGCTGCTGGGTGACAAGGTGCTGCAGATCCAGCAACAGCTGAAGCAGACGACACTGCTGATCACGCACAACATCACGGAGGCGGTCCAGATGTCGGACCGTATCCTGGTGATGACCTACCGTCCCGGCAAGGTGAAGAGAATCGTCGACATCAACCTGCCGCGACCGCGCACCTCTGAAATTGTTGGGAGCGAAGTCTTTGGACGATACGTCGCCCAGATCTGGAGTGACCTGCGCGAAGAAGCGAGCCGTGGCATGCAGGACGAGGAAAAGCACGCGCTCGAACACCCGGGCACGGCATCATGACCATCGCGGCAGCAAGGCAACCGGGACCGCTTTTTGTGCCTCCTGCGCTGGTAGGGGTGGCCGCGCTGCTTGTCGTCTTTCTGATCATGGAGCTGCTGATTCAGTTGAATTTCATCAGCCGTTTCATTGTCCCGCCGCCGTCAGAAATTGTCGGTAGTTTTGGGCGCGTCATCGTCGAGGAACACGTGTTCAGCCGATTCCTGCTGACGCTGGGTGAATGCCTGACGGCGGGTGTCATGCTCACGGTGTTCGGCATCGCCGGCGGCGTGCTGATGCACCGCGTCAAGCTTCTTCAGCAGGCGTGTGAGACGTGGGTGGCGGCCATGGCGTCGGCCCCGCTGGTTCTGGCCTATCCGTTGTTCATGGTGATCTTCGGCCGCAATGCCTGGACCATCATCATGATGGGCTTTTTCGCCGCGCTGCCGCCGGTCATCCTGAAGACGATCGAAGGCATGGCGAACACGCGTAAGGTCCTGGTCAATGTCGGGCGCAGCTTCAACCTGACGTCCACCCAGCAGTTCTGGAAGATCATGTTTCCCGCGGCGCTGCCGACGATCTTCGTCGGCGTGCGGCTTGGTCTCATCTTCGCTCTGATCAACATCGTCGGCGTCGAGTTCCTTATCAATTACGGCGGTCTCGGACAGCTCATCAACGACCTGGCCGAGCGCTACGATCTTGCCGGAACCTACGCGGCGATCTGCTTTGTGATCCTGGTCAGCGTGCTGTTCTTCATGACTTTGGAAAAGGCCGAGCGATGGCTACGACCGATCGATTGACACGATCTGTGGCGGGGGAACCGCTGGTCAGCCCAGTTACGCTGTTGCGTATCGCGATCATCCTCGCGGTGCTCGCTATATGGGAATTCCTCGCCCATTCCGGCTTGCTCTATCGCGACGTGGTGCCTTCGCTCTTTGCCATCGGACGGGCTCTCTACGACCTGCTGTCGCACGGCGATTATTATTTCAACCTCGGCGTGACCGCGGCTGAAATCGGAACGGCGCTGCTGATCGGCGGGATTTCAGGGCTTGCGGTCGGAATTCTGCTTGGCGCCAACCGGTTCCTGTCGCGGGCATTTGAAGCTTATCTCTATTATCTCGGTCCCACGCCAAAGATCATTTTCTTCCCGATCATGATCATGTGGTTCGGCGTCGGCCCCGGCTCAAAGATTGCGCTCGGCACCCTCTCCTGCTTCTTCCCGGTGGCACTTTCGGTCGCTGCCGGCATGCGTCAGATCGACAAGGTGCTCATCCGCGTGGGGAAAAGCTTCCGCGCCTCGACCTGGCAGATGATTATGAAAATCTACCTGCCGGCGATGCGGCATCCGATCATCAACGGGATCAGGCTGGGGCTCGGTGTCGCGTTGATCGGCACGCTGCTGGCCGAAACCAAGCTGTCGAACAAGGGCATCGGCTTTCTGATCATCAATGCCTACAGCACCTTCGATATGCCGCGCATGTATGCCATGCTGATCGTCCTGTTCGTACTGGCGATCGGCGCCAATGCGCTCGTGGGCCGCCTCGGTGGCCTCGAAGACATAAAACGAACTTGAAAGTCCAAGCAACGTGTGGAGCGACGCATGAAACATGTGGTTGGATTTGCCGCCGCAGCGATCGCCATGGCGACGCTCTCGGCACCGGCTACGGCCGACGACCTGGTGAAAATGACCATAGGTCAACGCGGCAACTGGGATACCTCGATTACGCATCTCGGTGAGAAGGCCGGCATCTTCAAGAAGCACGGGCTGCAGCTCGAGATGATCTACACCTCGGGCAGCGGCGAAACCCTGCAGCCCGTGATTTCGGGCAGTGTCGATCTCGGCCTCGCAGTCGGCACGCTCGGCGCCATGGCCGCCTATTCGAAGGGCGCGCCGGTCCGCATTATCGGGGCGGAAGCAACGGGCGCGGCGGATTATTGGTACGCGAAGAACCCGGCGATCAAAACGCTGAAGGACTCCAACGGTCACACCATCGCTTTTTCGACCAACGGCTCCTCGACCCACAGCGTCGTGCGCGCCTTCATCGACGAGTTCAAGCTCACAGCGAAACCACAACCCACTGGCAATCCCAGTGCGACTCTCACCGCCGTGATGACCGATCAGGTCGACGTCGGCTGGGCCGCTCCACCATTCGGCCTCAAGGAAATGGAGGAAGGCAAGATACACCTTGTCGCGCGCGCGACCGACGCCGCGCTCGTGCGCGGACAAACAA
>DASSSM010000134.1:0-4638 GCA_035708425.1 Pseudolabrys sp. | reverse complement strand
ATGGGCTATTCGCGGCCGATGCTGGAGAAGCCGGTTGTCGGCATTGCCTATACGCCGTCAGGCTTCAACAATTGCCACCGCCACTTCCCGGACTTGCTGGAGGCGGTGAAGCGCGGCGTGCTGGCGTCCGGCGCTCTGCCGATCGAGTTTCCGACAATCTCGCTTGGCGAGGTGTTCCTCAATCCGACCAGCCTGAAATTCCGCAACCTGATGTCGATGGATACCGAGGAGATGGTGCGCGCACAGCCCATGGATGCGGTCGTGCTGATGGGCGGTTGCGACAAGACAGTGCCGGCCCAGCTCATGGGCGCGGTGTCGGCGGCAAAGCCGGCAATCATGCTGGTCGCCGGCCCGATGATGACCGGCCGCCATCGCGGCGAGCGGCTGGGCGCCTGCACCGATTGCCGCCGGTTCTGGGCGCAATACCGCGCCGGCAAGATTGACGATCACGAAATTTCGGAAGTCGAGGGACGTCTCGCGACGACCGCCGGCACGTGCGCCGTCATGGGCACCGCTTCGACCATGGCCTGTATCGCCGAAGCGCTCGGCATGATCTTGCCGGGAACGGCGGCAATCCCGGCTGTGCACGCCGATCGCCTGCGCGCGGCGGAAGCAACCGGAGCTGCCGCGGTGAAACTGATCGGCTCGCAGCTGACACCCGACAAGATTATCAATCAGAAGTCTGTCGAGAACGCCCTGCGCGTCCTGCTGGCCATCGGCGGCTCGACCAATGCCGTCATTCACTTGACCGCAATTGCCGGGCGCGCCGGCGTTCCGGTGTCTTTGCAACGGCTCAATGAATTGTCGGAGACGACCCCGGTCCTGGTGAACCTCAAACCGGTCGGCAACGGTTATATGGAGGATTTTTTCGCCGCCGGCGGCATGGGCGCGCTAATGCGCGAGCTGAAGGATCTCTTGCATCTGGACTGCAAGACCGTGACCGGAGAGACGCTTGGCGAGCGGCTTGCGCACGAAGGCGACGAATGGGTGGACCGCACGATCGTCGCCGAGCGCAAGAAACCCCTGGAGCCGCACGGAGGGCTGGTCGCCTTGTTCGGCAATCTCGCGCCGCAGGGCGCGATCCTCAAGCGTTCGGCCGCCGATGCAAATCTGTTCGAGCACGAGGGCAAAGCCGTTGTCTTCTCGTCGCTCGAGGACCTTGCGGCCCGCATTGACGATCCGAACCTCGGCGTCGATGCCAAGGACATTCTTGTCCTGCAGAATGCCGGCCCGCATTCCGCCTCAGCCATGCCGGAGGCCGGCTATCTGCCGATTCCCAAGAAGCTTGCGACAAAGGGCGTCAAGGACATGGTGCGCGTCTCAGACGCCCGCATGAGCGGCACCGCATTCGGCACGATCGTCCTTCATGTCACGCCCGACAGCGCATCGGGTGGGGTGCTCGGGCTCGTGAGGAACGGCGATCGCCTTCGCCTTTCGGTCAAGCAGAAGCGCATCGACCTTCTCGTTGACGATGCCGAACTCAAGCGCCGCGCGGCGGACTCAAAACGCGAAGTGCCGGCGCCTGCGCGCGGCTACTCCCGTTTATACGCTCAGGAAATCCTCGGCGCCGATCAGGGCTGCGATTTCGCTTTCCTGAAGCCCAACTGACCCGCTTTTCCCGGAACCATGTCGAAATACTGCGGACGCATGTTCACGCATGCGTAGCGTTAATTTCCATTAACCGTCAGTTGTCTCGAAATTTAACAGGACGCGAGAGTTGATCGTCCACAATTGCAAAATATCGGCAACTTTGAACCATTGCGTCCACCAAATTGGCGCAAGCCATGTTTCGAGGATCAGAAAATTTCGCGACAAAGCGCGACTGGCGATTGACTGCATTCGCCGGCCTGGTCGGCGCCATCGTCGGTTTGGCGGCGATGGGAATTATTTTCTTTTTCACAGGCATTGCGTCGACAAAAACCGCGGAGACGCTGTTCCTCGCCGCGGCATTTCTTGCACTATTGGCATCGATATTCGGCTGGCAAATTCGCGGCGGCGAGCAACATCTCCGGCTCGATGAAGCTCTCAACAATATGAACCAAGGCCTGTGTATGTTCGATGCGCAGAACCGCTTGGTCGTCTGGAACGAGCGATATCGGGAGATGTACCGGATCGACACACACCGCATCTGGCGGGGGTGCACGGTGCATGATCTGCTTGAAGCGCGCATCGCCGCGGGAACGTTCCCTCTCGATCCGCAACGCTACGAATCGGACTTGCGCGAGGCGCTCAAGCGGGGCCAGGCCTTTACGCTCAATATCCAGTTGAAGGACGGCCGCACGGTCGCCGTGGTGAATCAGCCGATGCAGAGTGGCGGCTGGGTGGCGACACACGAGGACGTTACCGAACGAAATCTGGCCGAGCGCGAGCTTGAGAGCACGCGATCGTTCCTCAGCAGGATCGTAGAAAACGTGCCATCGCCGATCATCGTGAAGAGCATTCCCGATTTGCGGTATCTGCTGGTCAACCGCGCTGCCGAAAAGTACCTGGGGATCGGCCGTTCGGCCATGCTCGGAAAAACCTCTGCCGACATCATGCCGCAACCGAGCGCGGAAAAGATCGAGGCCGAAGACCGCAAGCTGGTGGCATCGGGCGAGCCGGCATTCCTCGACGAGCATGCCGTCGCCACTCCGGCGAACGGCACGCGGTTCGTGACCGCGACGCGTCTGTCGGTGGCGGGCCCTGACGGGACCCCGCAATACCTGATCAGCGTGATCAATGACCTGACCGAACGCAAACGAAGCGAGCAGCGTATCGAGCACATGGCGCATCATGACGCGCTCACGGAATTGCCGAACCGTTCCGCCTTCAACGATTGCATCGTCTCGACGATCGGACTCGCGTCGGTCTCCGGTGAAAACTTCGCGCTGCTGTCGGTGGATCTCGACCGCTTCAAGTCCGTCAACGACGTATTCGGGCATGATGTCGGCGACGCGTTGCTTCGCGAGGTGGCGCGCCGGCTGGAGGCGGCATGCCAGGGCGCCTTCCTCGCCCGGCTGGGCGGTGACGAATTTGCAGTCATCACGCCGACCGGCACCAGGCCTGCGGCGGCGGAGACGCTTGCCGAGCGAATGCTGGCGGCACTCGATTCCGATATCGACATCGACGGCCATACGTTGCGAGTTGGCCTGACGATCGGCATCGGAATCTACCCGCAGGACGGGGTCGACGCGCCGACATTGGTTGCCAATACCGACGCGGCGCTCTTCCGCGCCAAGTCCGATATGCGTGGATCGATCCGCTTCTTCGAACTGTCGATGGACAAGCAATTGCGCGAGAAGCGCGCTTTGCAACAGGACCTGCATTCGGCGATTTCGCGCGGCGAGCTTGAGCTCCACTATCAGCCGCAGGCTCATATCGATGGAGAGATAACCGGCTTCGAGGCGCTCGCGCGCTGGCATCATCCACGTCATGGCTTGGTGCCGCCGAGCGTATTCGTGCCGCTTGCGGAAGAAAGCGGCCTGATCGTTCCCCTCGGCGAATGGATTTTGCGAACCGCATGCCGCGAGGCGGCGTCATGGCCGCGGCCGCTGCGCATCGCAATCAATCTGTCGCCAGTGCAATTCCGTCACGGCGACCTGCCGCGGCTGGTGCACGAGATTTTGCTTGAAACCGGTCTTTCACCGTCGCGGCTGGAACTCGAAATCACCGAAGGCGTCCTGATCGACAACTTCGCGCGCGCCGTGGCGGTCCTGCGCCGGCTGAAAGGCCTCGGCGTGCGCATCGCGATGGACGACTTCGGTACTGGCTATTCGTCGCTGTCCTATTTGCAATCGTTTCCGTTCGACAAAATGAAGATCGACCAGGCCTTCGTTGCCAATCTTGGCCACAGTCACCAGGCGACCACGATCATCCGCGCGGTCATCGCGCTCGGCCGCGGGCTCAATCTGCCGGTCGTAGCGGAAGGCGTCGAAACCGACGAGCAGCTCCGATTTCTGGCAGCCGAAGGCTGCAGCGAATTCCAGGGGTATCTCGTCGGTCGGCCGAAACCGATCGACGAATACGCGCACGTGGTGGGGCGCGCGCAGGCCGATCGCCCGCGAAGCAAACCTTTGGCGGCGGCGAGCTAGACATCTGAAGTTGAGCGCTGGTGCTGCCGGTGTGGATTGAACACACGACCTCCCCCTTACCAAGGGGGTGCTCTACCACTGAGCTACGGCAGCAATACCAGTAATTTAACTACCCAGTTTACAGCCGAGGTCACAGCATGGTCACAGTGGGCTGCAAACAGTGAGTGCGGCGACCTGCAGAAAGCGGGGACTTTTCGGTGGCTACCATCAGGCAGCGGAAGGGTCAATGGCAGGTGCAAGTGCGCCTTGCTGGCTGTGACGCGCATTCGAAAACGTTTCTACAAATTCGCTGATGCGAAAGCCTGGGGACTAGAACAAGAGCGCAAGCTCAAACTGGGCGATGTGCCTACCGAGCGGCGCAAGGAACTCGCTGCTGCATACCAGTACCAAAGGGGCACACTTTCAGATGGAAAGTGTTGGAGACCGGTACGGATAAGCCCAGTTAATTCTCTCTCACCAAACTCAAACTCGTTTCTTTCAAGGAAGATAAGGTTCGCGTCATGCGGCCCCAAGGTTTCTTCATCATTGCTGGGCTTGCTAACAATACTTCCCAAGAGACGAAAGCACG
>DASSSM010000133.1:0-4206 GCA_035708425.1 Pseudolabrys sp. | reverse complement strand
TGGCCTCCGAGACCTGTGCACTCGACATCATCGGCGCACAATACGTGCGCGACGTCGAAAACGGTGAAGTTGTCATTTTCGATGAAGACGGCGCGCAATCGCATAAGCCGTTCCCACCGATGGCGCAGCGGCCCTGCATTTTTGAATACGTCTATTTCTCGCGGCCGGATTCGATTGTCGGCGGCCGAAACGTCTACGACGTGCGCAAAACCATGGGCGCGGAACTGGCACGTGAAGCGCCGGCTAAGGCTGACGTGATCGTTCCCGTGCCTGACTCCGGCGTACCGGCAGCGATCGGCTTCGCGCAGGAGTCCGGCATCCCTTACGAACTTGGCATTATCCGCAATCACTATGTTGGCCGTACCTTCATTCAACCGACACAGTCGATTCGCGATCAAGGCGTGCGCATGAAGCACTCGGCCAATCGGGCCGTCGTCAACGGCAAGCGCATTGTCCTCGTGGACGATTCCATCGTCCGCGGCACGACCTCGCGCAAAATCGTGCAGATGATGCGCGACGCCGGCGCCCGCGAAGTGCATTTCCGCATAGCCTCGCCTCCAATCACCCATCCCGATTATTACGGCATTGACACGCCGGAACGAGACAAGCTGCTGGCGGCGACTCACGACCTCGAGGGCATGCGGAAATTTATCGGAGCGGATTCACTCGCTTTCCTGTCGGTCGACGGGATCTACCGGGCGATGGGGTTCGAGGGTCGCGATCCGATGCGCCCGCAGTTCACCGACCATTGCTTCACCGGTGACTATCCGACACCCCTCACCGATCTCGCTGCCCAGGAAGCAAGCCCACGGCAGTTGTCGCTTCTGGCGGAAGCCATTTAATCGCGGTCATGGCCGGACCAATGACCGGCGCAAGGCCCCTTTCCGACCGTATTGCTTTGGTCACCGGAGCCTCGCGCGGAATTGGCGCTGCGGTCGCGCTCGAACTTGCGCAAGCCGGGGCCCATATCGTAGCCGTCGCGCGCACGGTCGGCGGGCTGGAAGAGCTGGACGACAAGGTTAAGGCCGCCGGCAGCTCCGCAACTCTGGTGCCGCTCGATATGAAAGACAGCGACGGCATCGCCCGGCTCGCGCTGGCTCTCAACGATCGCTACCAGCGCCTCGATGTGCTGATCGGCAATGCCGGCATACTGGGAGCGCTATCGCCCCTTTCGCACTACGAGCCGAAAGACTGGGACAACATGATCGCGGTCAATGTCACCGCGAACTGGCATCTCATCCGCTACATGGACGCTCTCCTGCAGCGTTCGCAGGCCGGCCGTGCGGTATTCCTGACGTCAGGGGTCGCGCATCTGGGCCGTGCCTATTGGGGCCCCTACGCAGCGTCAAAGGCGGCGCTGGAGGTCCTGGTGCGCACCTATGCCGCCGAAACCGCGACTACGAATGTACGTGCCAACTTGTTCGGGCCAGGCCCTACGCGGACGCGCATGTACCTAGGCGCGTTTCCAGGCGTCGATCCATTGACGCTGCCGACACCCGAAGAGATCGCCAAAGCGATCCTGCCGCTTTGCCTGCCGAGCTTCACGGAGTCCGGCAAGATCTATGACTATCGCGACCGCAAGCTGAAGTCGTTTCAACCTCCGGCCTAACCGACCGTCTTTCGCACCGATCAGTGCTTGCGTTTCGCGCGGCCTTTGTAGGGATTGTCTTTCTCGCGCAACGTCAGGCGGATCGGCGTACCGGGAAGATTGAAGGTCTCGCGCAAAGAGTTCACCAGATACCGTTTGTAAGCATCGGGCACGGCATCGGCACGAGTGCAAAAAATCACAAAGCTGGGCGGACGACTCTTGGCTTGCGTGATGTAGTTGAGCCGCAATGAGCGCCCCGAAACTGCGGGCGGCGGGTGCGCGCTCACGGCATGCTCGAACCAACGGTTAAGCCCGCTGGTCGGAATGCGCTTGTTCCAGACGTCATAGGCGTCGACGATCGCTTGCATCAACCGGTCGAGCCCTTCGCCGGTGAGGCCAGAGACGGCAACCAACGGCACGCCTCTGAGCTGAGTGAGTTTTTCCTCGGCCTGCTCGCGCAGCTTGCCGATCGCCCCCGCGGTCTTATCCTTCAGATCCCATTTGTTTACCGCAATGACTATCGCCCGGCCTTCCTGCTCAACCATGTCGGCAATGCGTTGGTCCTGCTCTTCAAACGCATTTTCAACGTCGAGCAACACGACCACAACCTCGGCAAAGCGCACCGCATTGAGCGCGTCCGCAACTGAAAGTTTTTCCAGCTTCTCCTCGACACGGGAGCGCCGCCGCAGGCCAGCTGTGTCGTAAATCCGAAATTTGTGGTCCTGCCAGACACACTCGACCGCAATTGCGTCGCGCGTGATACCCGCCTCCGGCCCCGTGAGTAGCCGCTCCTCCCCGATCAAACGGTTAATCAATGTGGATTTTCCTGCGTTGGGCCGACCGACGATAGCGACGCGGATCGGATGAGCAGCGTCCGGTGCAATGTCGGAAGATTCCGCATTCGCAGGCTCGGGCAGCACCGCGCGCAAGGCATCGTAGAGATCGGACATGCCTTCATCATGCTCGGCCGAGATTGGTATCGGCTCGCCGAGTCCAAGTGCGTAGGCCTCGAGCCGTCCTGCTTCGCCGGAAGTGCCTTCACTCTTGTTCGCAACGAGGACGACCGGTTTGCCGGACTTGCGCGCGACATCCGCGAACGCATGGTCCGCAGGAATTGGCCCGGCGCGCGCGTCGATCATGAAGAAGACGGCATCCGCCTGTCCGATGGCCGTCTCGGTCTGGGCCCGCATGCGACCGGACAGACTTTCAGGAGCGGACTGCTCCAGTCCGGCGGTATCGATCACTGTGAAGGCGATGTCGCCAAGTCTGCCTTCCCCCTCGCGCCGGTCGCGGGTGACGCCTGGCTTGTCGTCGACGAGCGCAAGCCGGCGGCCGACCAGCCTGTTGAAGAGGGTCGACTTGCCGACATTGGGACGGCCAATAATGGCGACTGTGAATGTCATGAATTACGGTTCCGGCCGCACAAGGCGGCCCAGGTTTTAGCCTGCTGCGCGGGTCAGCGCGAGAAGGTGCCGGGCTGCGGCGACGACGGCCAGGGTGCCGTCGTAGACTGCCCCTGCGTCGGCCACGGTGACTGGGCCTGTTGCGGCGCAGGTTGTGGATTCTGTTGGGGCCATGGCGCCATTTGCTGCTGCGGTTGGCTCGCGGGCTGCTGCGATGCCGTGCGCGGCTTTGCGGTACGCTTCGGTTTTGGTTTCGGCTCGGGCTCCGCGGCGGCAGCTTTTTTCTCCGCCTCAACCTCCTCGACGGCCTTGTTCTGTTCAGGCGTGGGAGCCTGCAAAGCTTGTGCGGTTTCCGGCGGAGGGTGATTACCTTTCACATATTCGGGTGGAATTCCCTGCGTTACGCCGGGCACACCTCCAGGGAACAATTCTTTGCGCTCGCCCGGCAATTTCTTCTTTTCGTTGAGTTTGAAAATATCGAGATTATCCGGGTCAAAGTTCGTGCAGCCGGAAAGCGCCGGTATGGCTAGCACAAGCGCTGCAAGCATAACGATTCGAGAACTTGCGCGCATGCGTTCAGCTCTTTCCATCCGCCGTAATCAAGGCCGACAAGACATCCGCACGTGCACGGACGCCGATCGGGCTCTCGGCATCGCCTGCAATCATGTCGATATATTTGCGGGCAGCGGCGACGTCGTGGTTCCTCCAAGCCGACAAGGCGAGCAGCTCACGCGCCGTGTGGCGAAAACTCCGCGTCGGCTCGGCAACCGGGTCGAGACGCCGCCGCATGTCAGCCAGCGGCGCCGTGTCGACAAGCAGCAATGCGGCGCGCACCGCGGCCAGATCCTGCCAGATAGTCCCGAGCGAAGCGTCAGCAGAAATTTCATCGTAGGCTTTCACGGCGTCTGCCGGTTTGGATTGCGCGAGCGCGCCCGCCGCGCGCATGCGCGCGAGCACGCGATAGCCGGCGGGCGCTTCGGCCGCCACCTTCGCAAAGGCCGCCTCGGCCTCGGCCTTCTTGCCTTGCTCGTTCAGGGCGATCGCAGCCTCGAATTCCGCGCCGGCCGCGGCAGCTTTCTTCGCGACCCAATACTCGTAGCCACGCCAGCCCCCGATGGCGGCGACGATCAGCACGGCGAGCGCGATCAAATAGATGCTATAGCGATCCCACAGCTTTTTGAGCTGCTCGCGCCGGACTTCCTCGTCCACTTCATG